>CAXRCG010000056.1:0-34902 GCA_964228885.1 Pseudomonadales bacterium
AGACTTCACAGATGCCAGTTAACACCCGTTGACTGAGCACAATAATTTCACCTAAGCCCTCACCGTTCATCGAATGTATTACTGGCGAATTAGCAATATAGAAAACATCCCAGTTTGGTGTTTGAGCGTAATTAATAAAGGAAATCACTGCTCGCAAACTTTTGCCAACTATGGGCCTTGCTGCTGCTTTTCCTTCGGGTGCAGTATCAACGGCCTCCTCGCCCGTCTGCTGGAGGTATTAAACTGCGCGTGTGGTAGTCAGGTGTTATAGTATCAGCGTTTCAATCCTGCTGGATACTTGGCCTCTCTACTTATCTCTCAAGCTTCACGCCGGAGGAACTTGCGGCGCCTTCAGGTGCAGCCAAAATAAAAACAGAAACAGAATTTACAATTAGGAAAAAAATGAAAAAAGCGGCTGATGAACTCGATCACATCTACATCAAAGGTGCTCGAGAGCACAACCTTAAATCGGTTGAAGTTAAAATTCCAAAACGAAAACTCGTCGTTCTAACTGGCGTTTCTGGTTCTGGCAAATCTTCCCTAGCATTCGACACCCTGTACGCAGAGGGTCAACGGCGTTACGTTGAATCGCTGTCAGCCTACGCTAGACAGTTTCTAGGGCAGATGGAAAAGCCTAAATATGACATGATCCGAGGGCTCTCCCCCACAATCTCCATTGAACAAAAAACCACGGGCCGCAACCCCCGTTCAACCGTAGGCACAATTACAGAGATCTCTGATTATTTAAGGGTTTTATTCGCGCGAGTTGGTATTCAACACTGTCACCAGTGTGGCAATAAAGTTCAGAGCCAAACCCCCCAGCATATCGCACGAGAACTGATAAAGCTGCCTGCTGGGACACGACTTCACTTACTGGTTCCTTTGTTGGTCAACCGCAAAGGCGAACATCGAGAGATGCTGGAAGACGCGAGAGTTCAGGGTTACGTAAGACTTAGGGTTGATGGCGAAATCATCAGAAGTGACGAAATCGATTCACTGGATAAACGTAAGAAGCACACAGTAGAAGCGGTGATTGATCGACTTGTCATGAAAGATGACATTCTCGAGCGATTGACAGAATCTGTGGAATCCGCACTAAGGCTTGGTCAAGGCGTACTTGTCGCGAACATCAACACCACGGGTCACGAGAGCAGAGACCAAATCTTCTCCGAGCACATGTCCTGCGCTGATTGCGGTATTTCTTTTCCTGCTCTCTCACCCCAAGCTTTCTCTTTCAATAGTCCACAGGGCATGTGTCTTGAATGCAATGGACTAGGCACCCAAGTCGCTTTTGATCCTGACCTATTGATACCAGACAGAGAGCTCACTCTCGAAGAAGGTGCCTTGAAACCGGTAGGTAGGGTACACCCGGAAAACAAGTCCACTGCGTCAGTTTATCATCGACAGGTATTCAAGCAGATAAAAATTCCAACAGATAAACCCTGGCGCAAACTGACCAAAGCACATCAAAATAAGATCCTAAATGGTACCGGCGAAACGCGCTACAAGATTAATTGGGGTCGCCACGGGACCACTCAATCACGGTATGAAGGGTTACTTAATCGATTAATGAGACGATTTAGGAACACCCGTTCTGATGGAATGAAGAAATGGTACTCACAATTTCTCGCGAATACTCCATGCGCCAGTTGTCACGGAGTCAGGTTGCGTCCAGAAAGTGCCTCTGTACGAGTCGCTGACAAAACAATCGTTGAGGTTTCTGCCTGGACCATTGATCAAACAAGTCAGTTCTTTGCCGGAATGAATTTACGGGGAGCATCAGGCGAGATCGCTGCCGAGGTCTTGAAGGAGATATGTAACCGACTGAGTTTCCTGGTCTCCGTTGGTCTTTCTTATTTGTCTCTCGACAGACTTGGACCTAGTCTTTCCGGCGGAGAGTCGCAGCGAATCAGACTGGCGAGTCAGGTTGGTTCAGAGTTATCAGGGGTTATTTACATTCTTGACGAACCTAGCATAGGGCTTCACCAGCGTGATAACGAAAAACTATTATCAACGCTCTGCCGCATGCGTGATATCGGCAATACAGTAGTCGTGGTTGAGCACGACGAGGAAACCATTCGGCTAGCGGATCACGTGGTTGATTTCGGTCCGGGTGCAGGCACTCGTGGTGGTAACATAGTTCATACAGGCAGCGCGAAGAGTTTGGAAAAGAACAAAAAGTCTTTGACAGGTAATTATCTGTCCGGCAGAACTCAAATTGAAATACGCCCAGAACGCAGACCTCACCAAGGCGCCATCACCGTGGAAGGGGCCAGTGCTAACAACCTCAAAGATGTCACTGTGGATTTTCCACTTGGCATACTGACCGCAGTGACAGGGGTCTCTGGCGCAGGGAAGTCAACACTGGTGAACGATATCCTGCACCCGGCCCTGTCGAGACAGTTCCATAATGGCACCCAAAAAGTGGGCGCCCATCGGAAGATCACCGGCTTGGAACAACTCGATAAAATTGTCGCGATAGACCAGCGACCTATCGGCAGAACCCCAAGAAGTAACCCAGTGACTTATATCAAGGTTTTCGATGAAATCAGAACCTTTTTTTCCATGCTACCCGGCTCGAGAATGCGTGGATATAAACCCGGCCGCTTCTCATTTAATGTCAAAGGCGGTCGCTGTGAGGCTTGTCAGGGTGACGGCGTGCGCAAGATCGAAATGCATTTCTTGTCGGATGTTCACGTACAATGCGAGGAGTGTGAAGGCAAGAGGTTTAACGAGGCGACCCTCGAGGTAAAATACAAGGGTAAGTCAATTGCAGATATCCTTGAGCTAACAATCGCTGATGCTGTTGATCATTTTTCCGAGCACCCGAAAATCGTATCAAAGCTTCGCTTGCTTGTTGATGTCGGGCTGGACTATCTCCATATGGGACAGCCATCATCGACCTTGTCAGGGGGCGAAGCTCAACGCATTAAACTCGCACGAGAACTCTCCAAGGTCGCAACAGGTAGGACCTTCTATATTTTGGATGAGCCGACAACAGGACTACATTTCGATGATGTGAGAAGATTGCTGATTGTCCTCGACAGGCTTGTGGACGCAGGCAACTCTGTCACAGTCATTGAGCACAATCTGGACGTCATTAAAACCGCAGACTGGATTATTGATCTTGGACCCGACGGCGGCCCTGGCGGTGGCAGCATCATAGCGCAAGGTACGCCGGAAGAGATACAGAAGGTAAAAGCTTCGGAAACCGGTAAGTACCTTAAAGATGTGCTGAAAACGACAAAAATCAAAAAGTAAATACGAGGTAAAGTATGAGCAAACCAATTGAAGCGGAACAAAAATACGCCAATCAATCCGTGCTCATCACAGGCGGAGGCTCCGGTATCGGGTTGGCCATCGCAAAGCGATTTGCAAGCATGGGCGCGAAGACCCTGATTGTAGGTCGCTCAGAATCACGCTTAGCGCAGGCGGTTAGCGAGATCCAGTCTATCAACCCAGGCGGACAACACTTATTTTTGGCCGGCGACGTTTCAAACGAAACAGTGATCAAGGATGCAGTAGCAAAAGCCAATGGCGTAGCACCTCTCACGGTTGCTGTGGCTAACGCAGGAACAGGGGGGCTTTCGCCAGTGATAGCCACTGAGGCTGATCATTTTGATGATATTATGCGGACTAATTTACGCGGCACTTTTCTTGTTTTCAAGCACGCGGGCCGGGCGATAGCAAAAACAGGCGGTGGCTCGATGTGCGGGATATCCAGCATTGCCGGTACTAATACCCATCGTTTCATGGCGCCCTACTGCGTCAGCAAAGCCGCGATTGATATGTTAATTAGAAACACCGCTGACGAATTAGGTACAGGCAAAGTTAGGGTGAACGGCGTCAATCCGGGGTTGGTAGAAACTGAACTTGCCTCAGGACTTTTAAACGATGAAAATGTTTACAATGATTACCTCGATTGTATGCCTGTCAGAAGACATGGACAGGTGGAAGATATCGCCAATGCCGTAGAGTTTCTGTGTAGCCCCGAGGCGACATGGATTACGGGTGTAAACCTTGCAGTTGATGGCGGCCATCACCTTAGACGAGGCCCTAACGTCGAGCCATTCGCGAGAGCATTATTTGGTGACGAGGCCGTTGACCTTTAGTGCCTAAAGCCAGATCCAAACCCATGCGCGCCCAACGCAAAACGCACAGCCAAAGAAAGCGAAAACAAATTTCTTTATGGTGTCAGAATAATTCTATGAGGGGATTTACAAAGTAGCCGTAGCCCTCTTAGAGGTTTGCAGTCTTTAGGTCATATCCGCTACAGTGATGTTTACATTCTTTACCCGCGATTAAATAAAACTATACATGTCCGAATATGACCCAGATGAAGTAGAGATTCGACCAGCCGCAACGGTCATGCTAATAGCAGACCGCCCTGATCTTCAGGTTTTTATGATGGAGAGAAACGCCAACATCGTTTTTGCAGGAGGCATGTGGGTATTTCCTGGCGGCAGGGTCGACGCAACAGACAACCCCCAAAAATTTCAAGCTTTAAGCACTCATCGATCAGATGAAGAAGCCAGTGCACTCATGGGTCTTGATAAAGGCGGCTTGAGTTACTACATCGCAGCGATTCGCGAATCATTTGAGGAAGCGGGTATTTTGCTAGCATTGGATAAGGATTCTCACGAACCATTGAGTCTTGCGGGTAAGCAGAACTCAACGCGTTTCAATGTCCACAGAAATAATGTCAATGCTTCGGAACGCGACTTTCTCGACATCGTTGAAGAAGAAAACCTGATTCTCGATGCTGGTGCTATGCATTACATCGCGCGCTGGATCACCCCAAAAGGGCCGCCCAGAAGATACGACACGCGGTTTTTTATCAGCCGCATGCCAGAAAACCAGATGCCGTTACACGATGATAACGAGCTGGTCCATTCCGAATGGATTTCACCTATTGAAATACTTGAGAAGGTCGAGGCTGAAGAAATGGTGCTAATGAGTCCGACATTGCGCATGGTCAAATCACTCTCTTTATTTAAGAATGCAGACGATGTGATAGCCGCAGCTTCAGCAAACCTGTCAGATGAAAGGGTCAAAGTAAACAAGAACAATGATCTTGTCTTACCAGGCGACCCATTCTACGATGACGCCGATGAAGACATTGAGTTTGGTTTCACAAGGCTTCGTCCTCTTTAATCCTCCTGTAACTTTTCCTAAAAAAGTAATGCTAAAAAAAGCGACATGAGTAGACAGACGCCGCAAACAGATCATGACTACATAGTTTTAGGTATCGGCGGCGTCGGCAGCGCTGCGCTTTATCATCTGGCAAAACGGGGAGCTGATGTACTCGGCATAGACAAATACCCAGCGGGGCACGACAAAGGCAGCTCTCACGGTGACAGCCGCTTGATACGTCTCGTTTATTTTGAGCACCCTGATTACGTACCTTTGCTTCAAAGTGCTTTCGAGCTATGGCGAGCACTCGAAGTAGACTCTGGAGATGAACTGTTAAAGATGACGGGCCTGCTACAGGCTGGTCCCGCTGACGGTGAGGTCATCAAGGGATTACTGAAAGCAGCTCGAATACACAATTTAAAAATGGAACAACTCACTTCCGAAGCTGCAAACAGGCGATTTCCGGGAATCAACCTAAAAGAAGAACAAACAGCCATTTTCGATGAGAATGCAGGCATCCTGAAAGTTGAAGAATGTGTCAAGACCCATGTCAAGCTTGCTCAGAAACACGGCGCCCAGCTGAAATCGGGTCACGCCATAGGCTGGGCGCAAGAAAAGAACAGAATCAGTGTCAGGGTGGGAGAGGAGACGCTTTACTGTCAGAAACTGGTTATTACACCTGGTGCCTGGGCGGGGGACTTACTGCCGGCGTTAAATCCTTTTCTCGAAATTCGCAGAAAAACGATGTTCTGGTTCGACAAGCACTTACCCCAACATCAGCTTCATAACAATTTTCCGGTTTTCTTCGTAGAAGACGAGGGCCATCACTTTTATGGTTTTCCTGCGATGGATAAAAAAGGCGTTAAGATGGGGGACCATCAAGGTGGTGAAGTTATTTCCTCGCCAGCCGAACTTGGCGACTCGCTTGATGCTTCTATATTACTAAATACCGTAGGTGCACTCGCACAATACCTGCCAGATGTCAGTGACCACCTAGCACATTACACCAACTGTATGTACACCATGAGCCGCGACGAGCACTTTATTGTGGGGCAATATCCAAACAATGCTAATGTTCATTTTGTCGCCGGCTTGTCCGGACACGGGTTCAAATTTGCAACTGTCCTTGGTCAGATTATGGCTGACTTGTCGATGACGGGAATTACCCAACATCCTATATCTTTTCTGGACCCAGGTCGTTTCCAGATCTGATATATGCAAAGTGGCTCGAAACCGAGGCAATAGAGTATACTCTACGCGTTCCTTCTGAGGAGAATGCCGATGCAAACCTCTACCCTTCGCCAATGCTTGCTCTGAACGTGCTGAGTGCGTCTGAACGACGATACAAGGAGTCTCGCCCGTTGATAGATGTTGTTGGCATGCTCCATCCTGTCGCGACGTGGGTAAACCCCAGGGGTCTGACATCGAGGAGCCCAAGGTGAATCAACGCCGGCTCGTGGTAACCCTTGTCACCCTGATCTTCTTGGTTGCGGCAATTTATCTATCAACAGACGATGGCGATCAACCAACATCCGATAGAAAGGTTTCCAATACTTCCCTGAGCGCGCCCATCTCCGAGAAGGGTGATCAAGCCAAACCCGCAGCCGAATACGTCGATGTAAAACTCAAGAAGAAACGATTCTTCGAATACCTCCTACCCATGATCACCATCACAAACGCGCAGGTGCTCCAAGAGCGCCGCAAACTATTGATGCTGCGCAAGCGCTACACTGACAGCGCTGATCTGTCTTTAAGTGATCTTTCGCAGCTCACGGCTATAAGTAACAAATACAAACTGGCATTCGATAGCCAAGAGGAAATGACGAATCCGCAAACCCATATTGAAAACTTATTGACAAAAGTCGACTTTATTCCAGCTTCACTCATACTTGCGCAATCCGCAAACGAGTCTGCATGGGGTACTTCTAGATTTGCTATGGAGGCAAACAACTACTTTGGCATGTGGTGTTTTACCCCAGGTTGTGGCGTCAAACCGGCCAGACGCACACCCGGTCTGACCCACGAAGTCGCTAAATTCGATTCTGTCCAAGAAGGCGTTTCCAGATACGTACTTAATCTGAATACCAACACAGCTTATACTGAACTCAGGCAGATTCGCACTAACCTGAGACTAGCCAATGCTGAAATCACGGGATTAGCGCTGGCCGAAGGTCTGGAACGATACTCCGAGCGCGGCCAAGCCTATGTTGAGGAAATTCAATCAATGATTCGTTTTAACAAACTGGAAGCATTCAACTAGACGCTTATTGATCGAGATTTCCCGAATAGCGAAACCTAAATCCAAAGAACCATCTAAAGCTGTTACGGTTAATCTACCTCTAAAACATTGTCACCCATCATCCACAACGAGACGAACTGACGTCTTCATCGCAGAAAGAAATCTTCAGTATTCAAGTTGATAAAGACTGTTCCTGCATATGAAAAAACAGCCGCCAAAGCGTTGCGGCAACCAAAGCATGGTCTATTTCTCCTGCAACTAGCATCTCTTTAACCCGCTCAATACTGAGTAACTCAACTTCTGTTTGTTCTGTCTGAGTATTCTGAATTTCTCGCACTAGTTCGGCACCACGACCCAGATAGGTAAACAGGCGATTGGATTGAATCGCTGGATTTGGGTTCAATACGCCCAAAGATTCAATTTCTGAAACTTCATACCCAGTTTCTTCCAAGCATTCCCTAGCGGCTGCGATACCTGGTTGCTCGCCCATATCTACCATACCACCCGGAATCTCTAAGGTAATACTTTCGCTTCCGTGTCGATATTGACGAATACAGACAATCTCGCCCGCATCAGTCATTGGTACAATATTTACCCAGTCTGCGGTTTCCAGGAAATAGAATGAATGTTCCTCACTTGTTAGCGGAGACACCGCCAGACACTCATTAACACTGAAGATTCGGCAATCCGCCATCACCTTATGTTGTTTTCGCAGCCAAGGTTTTACATTACTCACATTGCTTTCCTTATATGTGTTAACGAACACTAGTTACTATTTTCTAATCTCGATAGCCAATAATGGCTATCAAATGAATCATCACCTACAAGGTGGCGCCAGAGTTTGATGCGATTCACAATCTCCAGTCGACTTTCATCCATTGGGAACCACTTTTCCGGTAATTCAAAGATCGTCTGTACTCGATCTCTATGCGTATAGGCATCGGGATCAAATATCGCTTTAGGGCCAACTGACTTTTCATCCAGATCCGAGATATCCCACAATTTAACTTGCTTCTCTGTGGCGTTAAGCCGAATTTTGAACATGTATCTGGGTTTATCTGACTGATTTCTGCCGCCACCGTGCCAGATGCCATGATGCATCACCAATAGGGTGCCTGCTGGGCAAATCACATGCTGTTGTCCCTTTACATTCTGATAACGCGCGATCGCCATTTCGTTTACCCGCCGGAAATGGCTCCCTGGAATGTATCGTGTCCCACCCATACCCTTCGTGATTTCGTGAGGGTAATACATTAATTGGATATCGAAATTCGTTCGAGTATCAATGATTGAGTCTGCATGAGTATATTGTGCCGTACTTTGATTCGGTGGACAGTGATGAATGGCATGATGATCAAATAGCGGATCGCCGCCTACAAGTGACCGGATAATTCCTCTGACAGTCGGTAAATCAAACAATTGTCGCAGGGCCGATTGGTCAACGTAACACTCAGACAGCGGCGTACCAGGAGGATAACTATGCACTTCAGAGTTCCGGATGAGCAGCCCATCTTGCGCCCCCCCCGCTTCAATAGCAGCGAGAACAGCGTTGTTAATAGATTTAGGCACAAGAGCGTCAAATCGCAGAAACCCTCTAGCGACAAATAAAGCCATTTGTTGCGTCGTTAGAAGATCACTCATACTTACTCTACCTCTGCCAGCTGCTCCAACACGATCTCAAAAGGAAGAAAAGAAGTATTGTATTCTGTGCCCGGATAAGGCGGTACAAGTTGTGAGATTTGTATCACCCGCCATCCATCAAGCATTGCCTCGAGACCAGTATTATATGGAGGGTCATCTAAGCCGCCAGGATAATGGAACTTCTTGCCAGTGCCATCATAGGTCGCCCAACCAACGACTTCCGAATCCAGCGCAGACGACCTCGTATATAGCACCATAACGATTTGACGTTGTTTCATTAGCAGTCACTGTATTGCAGAAAAATCGAGAAAATTACTCGAGAAGCTTTCGACACTTGTTTTTATATGTGTACGTTAGACGGGACACATTCTCATAATTGCGATTGATCTTATTTTCCATTTGGCTCAAATTATATTTCCACGACTCTAAGAATACAGCCTCGACTTCGGTATCGATTTCGGTATCGACAGCTTCAGTTCCTCCAAATTCTACCTTGCCGGCTACTTTTGCCAACCTGATGTGTTCATTCATTTTCTCAGATTCAAGGTCAGCCAACTCGGGCATTTGGCGCACACGGCTGAAGGATCCCGCCATCATACGATGATAAACTGCACAGGTTACATATGCTTCCATACTCTTATCGGCATTAGTCACAGCATCGCTATAAATAGGTTTACTCGTCAACCCGAATAACAAGACTAAAAACAAACCACCGAGGTTTAAACGATTTACTTTGATAACCATGGCTGACTTTAACCAAAATTAGTATTTACGCCACACTGGCAGCGTGCGTTTTCTTGAAGATCGTATTCTGATTGACACCTTTAATCAAATGGCAGGTATAAACTACGTGCGTAAATTTCTCGTCAACGAAGTATCTTTTGGTGCTTTAGAACTTGATCGAGATGCCAGAGCCATCATACTTTCTGACGCTGGCAAAACAACGAGGTGTCGGGGTACACACGAGATTGAGAAAGGCGGTGTTGGGGCAGTCCGGAAGCGCCACGATAACCTGGCGCTGGCCATGCCGTATATGCAACAACATATCGAGCGCTTATAACCTGCCTTACTCTTCGCATTCAACAGAGTCTCTCGCTAGACTCATTAGCATTACTTAGCCACCAGAGATCAAATTCGTGATTATCAAAGAGCAACCAGGGTGGTTCAAACGCGCCCTGGCAGTACCTTACAAAGACAAAACGGTGATCTGCGACGACGTTGACATTCACTATTTACTCTGGAGTGACGATACAACAAAACCGGGACTTGTCTTGGTACACGGCAATGGGGCCCATGCCCACTGGTGGACCTTTCTCGCGCCTTTTTTTATGGACCACTACCAGATCCTGGCTATTGATTTATCCGGAGCGGGAGATAGTGGCCGCCGATCGCGATACACCACTGAGGGGTTTGCTGCCGAAATAAATGCTGCGGCAGACGATGCAGGCTTTGGCAATGACACCATCATCGTAGGCCACAGCTTTGGTGGTTACATTACGCTAAGGACCGGTTTACTTTACAGACATAGACTTGAAGGGGTTGTGCTTGTTGACTCGGCAGTCAGACCTCCTGATTTCGAATGGGAACGTGACCCGCGACGCTCTCCCATCAAAGCAAAACGAATCTACGAGAGCTTCAATGCAGCCCTCGCAAGGTTCCGACTGATGCCTCCACAGGATTGCAATAATACCTACCTGCTAGATTACATTGGACGCCATTCAATTATGGAAGTAGACGAAGGCTGGACATGGAAGTTCGACGACACCATGTTCCAGAAATTCGAGTTCGGAGAAAACATGCATGAAGACCTTGCAAAGTTAAAGGTGAGGGTCGGCGTTGTGTACGGTGAAGACAGTTATCTGTTTTCTCAAGAGATCGCTGACTTCATGTTTGAAGTCCTCGATAAATCAGTGCCGTTTGTTGGCATTCCCGAGGCACAGCATCACCTATTCTTAGACCAGCCACTGGCCTTTGTCGGCAGCCTTCGGACATTGCTTGCGGAATGGCGACATTCACGCCCCCAAAGAATGCACCCATAACGTCCCTTCACTGAATCGCAGCGCCACGAGCATAAACGAAATTTTGTTGACGGTATGGGTTCGATTGAGATATCACGCCAGCTATGGGTTTCACCTCACCTGCGTCACATGCTTATCGCCATGGCTACTGTCAGGCCTTATGCTTCCTTCCAAGAACATGCCTTTATCTGTATCATTTTTACCGAATTGCTTTCCCCCTGCCCCACACTTACAGAGACTTATTCGCAGCTTAGTAGTTAAAAACATGTCCTTATTCTTGTTGCTCAGCGAGTTGGGGCCTCTCGTGCTCTTTTCCTTTCTGTTATTATCTTTGCCACCTTGATATTCAGCAAGCGTCTTGATTGACCCAAAGATTCATTAGCCGCACACTGTACTTAAACTCACAAAATATCGGTATACACATGTCAAACAAGATAGTCCTGTTAGAACAAAAGGGAGCAATTGCGATTGTCACCCTCAACCGTCCTAAAACGCTGAATGCGTTAAGCCGAGAGCTTCGTAATGAGATCGCCGCCACTTTTGAAGAACTGAAGCACATGGATGACATCAGAGTTGTCGTTCTCACCGGCGCCGGACGCGCCTTTACCTCCGGTGTCGATCTTAAAGAAGCGGGTCAAAAAGGGTTTACGCCGGGTCGAAACGAGGTCGTAGATCTCGCTCGCACTTTAGCTGAATTCCCTTGGCCAATCATCGGGGCTATCAACGGTTTCGCAATCACCGGTGGGTTTGAACTTGCATTGATGTGTGACGTTTTGATCGCATCGACGGAGGCTAAATTTGCAGACACCCATGCCCGCGTCGGTATTATGCCGGGTTGGGGGCTTTCACAGCGTCTACCAAGATTAATAGGCATCAGTCGCGCAAAACAGATATCACTCACTGGCAACTTTGTCGATGCCGGCACTGCGGAACGCTGGGGGCTCGTAAATAGCGTTCACAGTCCTGCTGAACTTCTTCCGGCCGCGTTAAAAATTGCTGAGGACATGGCCGGCTGCATGCCACACATGCTTAAAGGCTACAAAAAAGTCATCGACGAGGGCTATGGCATGAACTTCGATGAAGCCCTTGTGATGGAAGCTAGAAGGTCAGCAAAACAATCTGCTTTAGTGAGCAAAGAGAGTGTTGAAGCGGCAAGAAAGGCAGTGACTAGCCGCGGGCAGTCGCTACAATAATCGATTCGCATCATGCGTCACCGGCGGATGCATAGTCGGCATGATTTGGTTAAAAAGACGGCTGAACGGCAATCTAGTCTATAAAGGCTTCGAGCCGATCGAACGCTTCGATTAGCACATCTACCCACGTATCGCCGCACGGTAGACAAGCATCCATGGGAATTACCGGCTGAAGTTCTATTATCGCCGACACATTGCCCGAACAAAGATTTGGTTCTATCATGCAACTATCTTGTGAAAAACATTCCACAACACCGGATCGTTAGCAATCAAACCCGCTGCTAGGCGAAAATACTGTGAGGAAAAGAGCATGGCAACAATCGACACAGGCACAGAAGAACTGCTTTGTACGATAGACCAACGGGTAGCAGTGATTACGCTTAATAAGCCACACAAAAAGAATGCGCTGGGCGACATACTGACGCCGGCTCTCAGACAAACATTGCTTGATTTGGAGGATCACTCGGAAGTCGGCTGTATTATGCTTACCGGCGCGGGTGATGCTTTCTGCTCCGGGGGTGATGTCAGCGGCATGGGCGCAGAAGCCAGCAATGGGCAAAAAGAAATGCCACTAACGAAACAGGAACGTATTGAAAAACTTACGACCGCACAGAAAACCCTGACGCAACGTTTGCATGAACATCCAAAAATAACCGTCGCAGCCTTACCTGGGGCCGCTGCTGGTGCAGGACTTTCCATCGCGCTTGCCTGTGACTTAAGGGTAGCTTCAGAGAATGCTTTTCTAACAACAGCATTCTCCAGAATAGGGTTATCCGGGGATTATGGCTCAAGCTGGTTTTTGACAAGACTTATAGGCTTGGCCCAGGCAAAAGAAATGTTTTATCTCTCCGAGAGAATCGGTGCTGAAGAAGCGAAGTCAATCGGGCTGATAAATCAGGTATTCCCTCAAGCAAAATTTCGCGAGCAAGCGTTTGCTTACGCAAAAAAATTGGCCAACGGTCCGACACAGGCGCTAAGTCGAATGAAAAAAAATCTTCACTTTGGGCTCAAACAAGGGCTGTCAGAAAGTCTAGTGCTGGAAGCAACCCACCTTGTGGAATCCATGGGTACTCACGAATCGAAAGAGGCTATTTCGGCATTTATGGAGAAGCGTACACCTAAATTCCACTGATGCTTTCACGTCTACATACGAACGTGGAAAGCGAAATTACTTGTGAGCCAGCTCAAAAAAACGGTGGAGTGAAACTTTTCAAGACAGTCTTTCAGCCTGGTTTTCTATACCAGGCCGGAAATAGGAATGGCCGCACCGTGAATTGCCGATGACTCCGAAGAACATAGGAAGCCTATTAACTCAGCAATTTCCTCAGGTTTCACCCATGTATCATAATCAGCATCTGGCATATCGTTGCGATTTCTAGGCGTATCAATCAGGCTCGGCATTACACAATTTACATTGATTTTCTTTTCTCTTAATTCCAGCGCCATACTTTCAGTAAGTCGAGTCACAGCTGCCTTGGAAGCGGTGTAAACCCCCATATTTGCTGCCCCAGCATCACCAGCCTTCGCTGAAACATTGACTATTTTTCCACCCTGAGCCAGCATGCCTGGCACGACAGCCCCTGCCATATTCAGGATTGAGCGCGCGTTGAGTTCAAACAAAAAATCCCAGGTTGCATCATCAGTTTTGTGTACAGGGTCACCCATTAAAAACCCGCCGGCGATATTACACAGGATGTTGATCTCACCAAACTGCCTCAGAACTTTGCCAACGGCTTCCGCACTACCTTCTCTGCTCGTCAGATTACACGCAATATAACAATGATTTTGTGCCGGATCTGGGTATGCGCCGGCAAGCACTTCGTCGGAAATATCAAGCACTGCAATATTAGCCCCACGATCTGAAAACCAGCCGACAACGCCCTGGCCAAGCACACCAGCACCACCCGTCACAACCACAGTTTTATTCTCGAATTTCTTACTTTCGCGCATGAATAATGCTCCTCAAGCAATGCCTAACAATTAAACAAGGCATTGCCAGACAATTAACCGGTGCCAAAAATAGCTTTCAATAGATAGAAAAAAGCGACTGCGAGTACAGCGCCGACAGGTAGGGTCACCACCCATGATACAAAAATCGTCGCGACCACCCTGAGATTAAGTGCCGAAATACCGCGCGCTAAGCCTACACCGAGGACACCACCTACCAAAGTATGGGTTGTAGAAACGGGCAGACTATATCCAGAAGAGATAACCACTGTAGTTGCCGCAGCCAATTCCGCCGCAAAACCGCTGCTCGGTGTTAGCTCGGTGATATGCGTACCTATTGTTTTCATAACTCTGTAACCGTACATCGCGAGGCCAGTAACAATCCCCAGGCCTCCCAACAGCAATATCCAATTGGGCGTCGCAGACTTTTGACCCACCATGCCGCCACTTTCGATGATGCCGTTCACCGCAGCCAGCGGCCCAATCGCATTAGCCACATCGTTTGAACCGTGGGCAAACGCCATGGCACAAGCTGTAAACAGCATCAGAACACCAAACACCTTCTCAACACTAATTAAGTCATGCTGTTCAGAACGGGTAACCCGCTTCACCCGGGAGAGAACAACAACACCGATGACGGTGATCACAGCGGCGACGCCAACGGCGTAAAACATTGATTCTTCAATACTCAGATTAAGACCGACATGCTTCAATCCCTTCAGCAACGTTACCATGCCGACCACATAACCCATCAGAAACATATAGATGGGCACATATCGTTTCGCGGCCATAAATGGATCGTCAGCGGAAAAGATGAATCGCTTAACACTCATGTATACAACAAAAGACAAAGTGCCCGCCATAACAGGAGAGACAACCCAACTCGAGACAATACTGCCTACCGCTTTCCATTGAACTGCGTCTACGCCAACACCAACTGCTGCAAACCCGACAATAGCACCGACAATGCTGTGGGTCGTAGACACGGGCCAGCCGAAAGCTGAAGCGACCAGTAGCCAAGTACCAGCAGCAAGAAGCGCGGCCATCATACCGTAGACCAGTAATTCAGGACTTCCAGCCATAATGTTTGGATCAAGAATACCTTTTCGTATCGTAGACGTTACCTCTCCACCTGCGAGATAAGCTCCTGCAAATTCAAAAACCATCGCAATAATAATCGCCTGCTTTATGGTGATCGCCTTGGCTCCTACAGAGGTACCCATAGCATTGGCAACATCGTTAGCGCCAACACCCCAGGCCATAAAAATGCCAAACACGATTGCCAGGATTAGCAGGATTGTGCCGTAGTTAGATATTACTTCCATTTATAAAACTCTCTTTAGCTTGCTATCTAGAGATGATGTACATCATTCTATTGCCTACCGTCTGGGAGTGATCAGCCACGTCGCCTATCCACTCGATGACACGGTAAAGAAACATCACTTCTACAGGGTATAGATCCTTTTCAATTTCAAACAACTGGCTTCTGACTTTCACCTGTAGTCGGTCATTCTCATGCTCCGCTTGGTCAAGTTCAGAAATCAGGTGATGAATGAGGTCGACTTCCTTGCCACTGAACCCTGTTTCGAACAACTCATCGAGCTCGTCCAAAGCTTTCAAAGCAAAGCCGCAAGTGATCTTTGACTTATCGATAAATTCGAGTAGCACATCGCCCATTTGTTCTGGAAAGCTCATCTTTCGTCCCATGACCAAACCAGCAATATCCTTAACCCGATTGGGTATTCGGTCCTGCATTTGCAATAACTCTAGCAAGTCAGATCGTGAAACTGGCATAAACAAACTTCGAGGGAGGTTCAGCCGAATATGACTCTTTAGATCATCAGCTTTCGATTCGAGTTCCAAAATGAGGTCATAGAGACGCTCGGCTTCCTCCCAATCTCCGCCATTTACCGCTTCAAAATACGGTCCTAGCTTACCCACAGTCTCGTAAGCAACGTTCATGTGCTTCTGAATCGGAGTTATCGGTGAACGACCGAACAGTTGATTAAAAAGGGGATTGCCAACCATAAAGAATTAACCTCGTTTTTCGCGCATTATAGATACAGATTTCATAGAAGTAACGCCCGATAATCGATATTCGCCAAAAATTTTGAACCGAAATGACAGCTTCTTGTCTCGCAAAAAATCAGGCAATTGAGGTCATCCTGTGGTATAACTCGCCGTCTGATGAAAACACCCAATTCCTCTGCTGAAACTATCGTTCCTGAAGCTTTGTCGCTGAATAGAAAGGAACGACTTCTCGATGGTCTTGCTATCGTGCTCTCGGGCACCTGCTTGCTCCATTGTTTGGCCCTTCCCCTACTCGTGACGGTGTTCCCGATTGTTCATGGCAGCCTGTTGGAAGAAAAATATTTCCATTTAATCATGCTGGTACTAATACTGCCTTCGAGTTTGATCGCCCTCACTGTCGGATGCCGCAAACACAAAGACAGATGGACTATGGCTCTGGGTGCTGTTGGCCTTTGTGTGATGACGATCACGGCGCTGTTTGGCCACGATTTACTCGGCACGTTTGGAGAGCGAGTTTCGACCAGTGTTGGGGGTGTCGTACTTGCTATCGCACACATCAGAAATTATCTTACTTGTCGCCGGGTTGATTGCCAGCACGAGGACTTGAGTCCTGATATTCAGGTGCCACAACACTAACTTTGGTCTAACCACTAGTAGCTCAGCATCGCTTATAATCCTCGACGAAATGCCAACAGCGACTCATAGAGTCCAATGAGTATTGATACTGTCGGACCCGCAACCCGAATTTTGGTGTCAAAAACAATTTTGGATCGCTCTCGCTCAATGTAGTCGCTCATACAGACATGAGCCACACTTTCAAAGGCGTAATGGCCCCGAATGCGCGTATGCCAGGTTAACTTGTAGCTTTCACTGTTCAGCACATCTGATAACCTAATCTCGTATATTTCTGAGACTTCATCTGTATTAGCATGAATAGAAGCGGGAGGATTAATTAATCCTACAACGGGTTTTATCAGGTAACCGGCCTGTGTGTAATAATCTCCGAGACTACCCAGCACCTCTACGCATTCGGCATCGAGGTGAATTTCTTCTTCTGTTTCTCGCAAGGCCGCCTCAGTCGCATCAGTATCTGCGGCATCAACGGTGCCCCCAGGGAAACACAAATGTCCACCGAAACGGATGTGAGATTGTCGTTTAGTAATTAAAACTGTTGCTTCATCACCTCTCACAACCAGTGGGAGGAGAACTGCCGAGGGTCGGGCATTACGTTTGATGTCTTCGCTGACGGGTAACTCGGCATGGGGGTTCCGAATTTCACGGCCCGCTTCAGGCGCTTTTAGAAATTTTCGTAAAAGTGGTATGACCTCGGTAAGCTCATCAGAATCTTTGAGTCCGGGTAGCGGTATTTCTATGGCGGGCCCTCTCTTGGGGTCACTTGGCGTCACTGGCAATCACAAAGCCTGTTTGAGTTCACGGTACCCAATAAGATGGATCCCAGCATCGAGTATGTACTGTTTCAGCGTGGCGTCTCTCCATGCCTCATAGTCGGCGTGTCGGGATTCAGGCCTCTCTTTGTCTATCGCCATCAGTTCTTCACTCATTTTTGCCGGATGAAACAGCAAGTGATTAAGTCCCGGCCCTACCTTATCGATTATTTCCCGGTAAAACGCTTTCTTATCTGTCACTGGAATTAGCGTGTCTATGTATATTTCATCCAGGGTGGGTACTCTATTAGTGTCGATTTTTTCCAACACGTCGGCATAACCATCGGCGATATCGTTCTTGTTAATCGTAGCCAGACGCTCTCGGGTGATATTAGGCAGGAATGCCGGCACCCCAAATTCATCCGCCAGTGACAGATAAGCTGGCAAAAATTTGGGATGTACAACGCTACCCATGTGCGTATCGATATGCGTGATATCCAGACCGGCATCGAATGCCATTTGAATCTGAGTTCGCATTTCCTGCTCTGCTGCAACAACGGTGACATGCCTGACAGCTTCTTCTCTTGTTCGCCAGAGATAACCCTGCTCATCGAGCAATCCGGAAGAGAGATCTCTAGAGCTTACCGCGGGCCAGCGAAAGGTTGGATATTCACAGGTCAACGTGAGGTGAACACCCACATCGTATGATGGATTGGCGCGACAGATCTCCGCGGCTTCCTGAAACCACGGACCCGCGGTGACAATTGAGCCACAAGAGGCAGCACCAACATCCAGACATTCGAATGAAGCAACGTTAGCAGCGTGCGAAAAACCGATATCATCGATATGGGTAATCAGCACTTTATCGTCAGCGCCGTATCCCATCTTTTTCAGAAACTCATTCATGATTTTATTTCCTGCCCTTCTAATCACTCGGCCATTACAACACGTTCGAAAGCAGGCTTATCACAAAGCTGCACAATTCAATCACAATTTAACGCAGAGAGAATAAACCTTCGCCATCCACTAAAGCCTGTAGACCACAGAATTCAACTTCCGTCATTTCTTTCATCAAATCCTTATCCTGAGTATTCGCAAATGTCCGCGTCCCGTCAGGCAATAAACAAGCCGCGTGACCCATGAGCGGACCCTTGGGACCAAACATGACAGTATACGACTCTATTTCAACATCCCCGCGATGATCCACCACACTCGCCCTAAACGGGGTCTGATCAACTTCGTTCTGAACATTCGCGTATTTGAAATCAACAGTCGGCTCGACCCCTGAGTAGATGCCAAATGCATGCTTCGTCAGATATCCCCCATTTGCGGTAATCATTCCCTTAGATTCAGGTTCTTCTCGGATGAGCTCTACCATTCTTGCGATGCTGTGCATGACGTAGTTGTTGAGGGGACCACCACCGAAGGTCAAACCTCCCGTGATTGTCAATGGTTTGCTCTCATCTAATCCGAGTTCCTTCGCCGCCACCTGAACAGCAGAAGGAAAACAGCTATAAACATCGATGTGATCAAGATCAGATACCGTCATATTAATCAGCTCCAGCGCCCGGGAACCGGCAATCCGGATCGCTGGAGAACTATGAAGGTTGTCTCTGTTCGATACCATGTAATGGTCGTGAGCGTCGGTCCCAGCCAAAGGATAAACCCACTGTGATTCGGGTACGCCAAGTAATCTTGCTTTTTCGACAGAGCACATGATTAACGCAGCACTCATATCTACGGCACTGTTTGAGTTCATCAATTTAGGATATGGAAAACTGATCATTCTGTTTGAGGCCGCAGCCGTTCGAATGGCTTCCGCATCTACCTGATCTTTAATCCAGGCGTGAGGATTAGACGCAGCTACTTTACTGAAGCCCGCCCACAATTCTGAAATTCTGAGCTGATGCTCTTCGATCGACTCCTTTCGCTGATATCGAATGGCATTTTCGAACATGGGATAGATTTGAATGGGCTGGCGGATTCCTCGAGCCATTTCGGCTTCACCAGCCATTTTGACATCTTCACCAATCATGGCTGTGTATTCCCCAGATGTCTCCGTGAGTGGCAGATCAATACCTGCTTTTCTGGCCTTTGCAATACTGTTGCCATACTCTGCACCTGTAATCGCAATCAGTGACCGCGTGCCTTCAAGAATATCCAATGCGGATTGATTCACGACAGATTGCACCATATTGCCACCGAACGGCGTACCCACTAATTCAACGTTACTCAGGTTAAGTTTTTCCGCGACGTAACCTGCAGGGTTCTTATACCGCCACACGCCCCTGATCACCCTAATTGACTCTATATCCTTAGTTAATGCCGCGTTGCCGGCATCCTCCGCCGCTGCTTGCACGGCTTCAACCATCGAATCTATAGGTTCTTTAGCTTGATAAGGGTCCGAGAGTCTCTGCTCAAGCTGGGAGATTCCAATAATTACCGGAGTCTTGGGGTTCGTCATTTGTAGATTCCTCTTAAAAATAACTTTCTACGGCCGAAACCAATTTCTTGCGGGCAAATGGATACCGCGAACGGCCCCAATCACCGGCGGTCTCAGGCCAGCAAAATCGAACATTGTGCCACATGTCTCCTGTCAAGATAAAATGGCATTGAGCATCGACACAGCAAAGAGGCGCCCCCCGGCAATATTGTTTTATTGAGCACACCAAACCGTCGATACGAACATCAGAATGTTGCTTACCATCGTCGAAAGAGTACACTTTGTTTCCCACGACCCTGACCTCAGGAAAGAACTTAATTTGAAATTCGCAGTAACAGCCTGGATGTCAGGCACAAAAGGCCTCGCAAGCGAACTTGCGAAGCAGGGTGAAATAGCAGAGCGCATGGGCTTCCATTCTTTTTGGTTACCAGAAAATCATTTTGGTGATCATCGATCACTGCCTGCACCATTGATGCTACTGAGCGCCGTCGCCGCCACAACCAGTAGAATAGGACTGGGCTCCACCTCTTATCTATTGCCTATCAGAAATCCGATTCTTGCTGCTGAGGAAGTGGCTGTGCTTGACCGTCTGTCTGGCGGACGGGTGATCCTCGGTGTCGGTCGCGGTGTGCAACCCGCCATGTTTGATGTGTTTGATATTCCAGTGAAGGAAAAGCGATTAAGATTTAAGAAAAATCTCGACATCATGATAGATGCTTGGCGCGGTGAACCAATTATCACAGCAGAGGGGGATAAGGAAAGCATTCGCCTTGCCCCCCTCCCTGTTCAGACACCCCACCCACCGATTTGGGTGGCAGCTTTTGGACCTCTAGCACTAAAACAAGCCGGCACGCTTGGCCTGCCCTACTTGGCTTCACCAGTAGAAACCCTTACAACGTTAACTGAAAATTATCAAACACACAGAGAACACGCGAAAAACGCGGGGGTTATCGATATCAGAGCAACCCCCGTCATGCGCACATTATTTGTCAGTGACAACAAGACCCGAGTGAGAGAAGTAAAAGCCGCACTAGAGCGCGACATGGGTCACGCAATGCGCCCAGAGAGCGCAACAGTAGATGACTGGACCATCGTTGGAGCGCCCAACTATGTGAGGGAAAAGATTCTGGAATACGAAAACAAGACGGGTATGACCCACCTCATCGTGAGGGGGCAAATCCCCGGGATCTCTAATAAAGCACAGCTGGTTAACTTTGAGCAGTTGCTTTCGCTATTTTGACTGGTCCAAATAAAATGGACGGGCGAAGCCCAGCAGGCTCAAATTTTAAATTCAAATCTTTTAATAATCAGTACAAATTTCTAATCGATTATTTTAAGCATCTGACCCACTTCAGGTTGTCCCTTTGGATAGAGCCCATTGATAACCCGCAACTTATCAAGTGCATAATTGGTAATCGGTGATGCCGCGGCAAGTTGCTCCATCGTCATGCCTTCTTCAACTGTAATAACCTCGAGCTTCGGCTTAACCGCTTTCTTTCTATCTGCTGCATTCATTTTGTCAAAACTGAAAATCGTCGCGATGAAATCTCTGTCCGCGGCGATCTTATGCAGATCTTGAGCGCCAGCACCTGTCAGAATATAAGCAATTCGACGGCGCTCATTAAATATGGCGGCGACTCGAGCCGGTCGACGACCAAAAGGGGTCTCAGCGCGGTCAGCAATACCAAGGTAGGCTGGTAATCCGCCAATCGTCAAGTCCTTGCCCTCACGAATTTCCATCCCCATCGTCTCAAAAAACTCACGACCCCCGACCTTATTAGCAAGTCTCGCCGTCGAGATTGCAAGCACAGCATCGGATACAGCAGATACAGCTTGAACACCCCTTGCGCCAGATTCTATTCGCCAACCCTGGGGGAACCGAAATTTTATTCCAAGGTTTTTATGGTAAAAAACGTTCTTTCTAACAACACCTATCTGTTTCGTTGGTCCGTATCTGAGACCATCCAACTTTGTAAGGAAGTCGTCTTTCTGGATGGACTGTTGGTAATCGGTCAACAAGACACTGGATTCCAGTATTGCCTGCTTATAGCGGGTATCCTGATCTGGATGAGTTGACAGAAAACCATGATAGACCTCTGGTGTTCTCTTCTCTATCCGGGCATGGGCAATTTCAATGCGGTCCTTGTCTTTCAAAATCTCTATTGTATTGAGCATCGCATCCGGAGAATAACCTGCTTTCGCCATATATCTGGCACCCACTGCATCTGCTTCAAGTTCAAATTCACGACTATAACCCTTGAGCAAAACGCCACCTAGTATGCCGCCCAGATCATAGACCCCGGCGGTACCCGTGACAGCCGATGCGATCTGAGCAGCAAGCTCAAGAAGCTTAGCCTTAGACTGATTGCGGAGCCCATGTTTTTCAGTGACGTGAGCTACCTCGTGACCCAAAATAGCTGCAAGTTCTGATTCGGAGTTCACATGAGTAAGCATGCCCCTTGTGACATAAACATAGCCGCCAGGCAGTGCAAAAGCGTTGATAATCTCATCATCAAGTAACGTAAAATGGTACTTAAGGTGTGGCCGGCTACTTTGGGCAGCAACGCGTTGTCCCACCATTGAGACATAGTCTTGCAAATCCTTGTCTCTGTAGATGCCGTACTGTGCAATGATCTTTTGATGCTCTTTCGCACCTAACTTGATCTCGTTTTCTTCGGACATACTCAAGGCTTTGAACGGTGCAATGATGAAAACGATCAACAACATTACACTAAGCAAGGTTTTTGAACGGGGCCTAAAGGAACGACGAGCAAATGGCCCGTCAGACACAGGTGCGGACCAAGATAAAACCTCATTGTTCAGCTGTAGGCGCAGTACATTCATTGTCTTTATTCCCAAACCCAGATTGTGAGCGTAGTGACGTACTTTTCTTCAAAACGCTCATTCAACTTCATAAATTAAAAAATTACTAGAATACTGAACTCTATGAGACCACAAAATTTAACATTTGCTCCCTCTTAACTTCACCAATCGCCAAATCAAGTCTAACAAATTGCCAAACTAAGATTTACAGATTACAAGTGCTGGTTAATAATGAAGTGATCAAGATTCCCGGAATCGGATATGTACCGCACTTTTCGCTTCGTAAACACTGTCATACTGTTGGTCGGACTTATTTGCACGTCTCAATTGTACGGTGAACAACAAGATCTTGTTCCATATGCCCAAGAACAACAAGGTAATTACGAACTCGCGATCGAAGGCTATTCGAGCCTGGTGGATGAAATAGAAGCCATTGATGGACTTTTTTCACCGGACCTGGTCGAACCTCTGCTTGGCTTGGCACGCAGCCACCTCGCCTTGAAAAACCTTGAAGCATCAGAGGACGCTGCCGTCAGAGCCCAACATCTTCAGCATAGAAACGCGGGCGTACTTTCCCTGGACCAGTTGGCAGCGGTGGATATCAAAACAAAAATACATCTGCTCAATGGCGTACCAACACGAGCAGATAAACAGCAACGATTTGCTTTCTATCTCGCCGAGAGAAATTATGGGGCTGATTCACTGGATTCACTGCCCGCCAAGTATCAACTCATTGACTGGTACACTGCGACCGGTCAGTACTTCAAGGCGCAACGCTTACTTTCCGAAACCATAAAATTATATGGTGACGCGGAAGAACACGCACTCGTGATCCTCCCGGCATTGTTAAGATCTGCACGACTAAGGCGACTTCGAGGGATTGCCGGTCAACACAAACACCTTGAAAGTGCCCTTGCTATCGTCACTGATAACCCGAGCATTCCACGTGAACGAAGGCTAGAGGTTTTTCTAGCGCTAGCCGACGCATATTTGATCGGAAACAGGTTTGCCGATGCCAAGAAATTCTATCAACTGACATGGGACGAAATGGATCTGACGGCTCGAAACGAACAGTTTTCAGAGCCAAAGGAGCTGGCTTTATCCAACATACTCAACGAAACCTATTCCACTGGTTTTTCCGCCTCTAATACTAGCAATATAAGACGGCTTCGCCCGGCATCCAGAGAGTATCGCAGCTTCGAGCAGCTCTATGAGGAACAAGACGCTGACCAGCAAAAGCTCGTGCTACCTTTTCAACAAGACGATTATTCTGTTTTGTTCAACCAAAACTCCACAGATCCAACCGCATCGAAAACCTTCAGAGTCGTTGGCGAGCCGTTTAGGTTTGTTCGGAAACAATTGGTTGACTTACTGCCATCGAAGTTTAAGTCTGACGAAGGGTTAGCAACGATAGTAATCACTATGTCTTTTAGTGTTAATGCAGAGGGCAGGACACAAAACATTACGGCATCAAGCGAACAAGCCTCAGGACGCCTGTTGCGTACGATGCGCAAAATACTTGCCAAGACCAGATTCCGGCCAAGACTGGACGGGGGGGAACCAGTGGCAACTGAAAACGTAAAGCTGACCCAAACCTTCCAGAAACCCTCGGTGTAACTCATGACTTCACGACTCATCATTGTTCTAATCTTTTCTGTCGTGATTGGCAGCGTAAGCTCTGCGGTTAGCGCAGCAAGTGATCCAACTAACTTCATGTTTAGAAAACTCTCATTTTCTTCCAAGGATTACGATCAACTGTTCAGGAAGACAATCAACGAAGTCGACGCCCTTGAATTTGAAGAGGCAGGTGCCACTAGCAATTCCCTGGTCGCAAAATTAGAGGCTGATAATCGTGTAGACGGGTTAACCTTTGCGCGGGTACTTGCAAATGCGTCGATAATTTACGCGCGATTAGAACAACCAAAAATTGCGCTTGAATTACTCAATAGATCGGTTTCCCTTGTCGACGCAGAGTCCATTTTTCACGTAGATATCTATCCGCTAATGATGGTCAAAGCACATATACTGGTCAAACAGGGCGAATTGGCAGTCGCAATAGACCAGCTGCGACGTGCTCAGCACATTACCCACCGATATGGTGGTGTTTATAGCGAACAACAAACTGATGTTGTCGACCATATTGCCAACATCAATACGGCACTAGCAAATCACCTTGAAGCTGACAGGCAACAACTATTTAATCTTAGGATAAGTGAAAATGTGGTTGGCGTGGATAGTATCGAGCTGGTGCCGCGCCTTGAAAAACTTGGCAATTATTTCCGTAGCCGCGGTTTAGCAATACCCTATGCGAGTAACGCCAATTTTTCAGAGACACCCTCGCTAGACCGAAAGAATCGAGCAGATATTTTTTCCCAAGCTATAAGCCACTACAATCGCGCATTAACGATTCAGGAAGAAGCGTATGGCCCCAGCGATATCAGACTCGTCAACACGCTAAGATCGCTAGCTAAAACAAGAATGGCTCAAATTTCCGGGCGTCGATATGCCGAAGATATCCTAGAACGCGTTGTCAAAATAATTTCGTCACACCCAGTAACAGATATTCCCGAACACGCAGTTTCATTGATAAATTTGGCCGACACTTATACGATCAACGGTAATCGCAACGCGGGCGAGACCTATTTGAAAGCATGGGATTTACTCTCAGAAACCCCCGAGCTAACAACTCTGCGAGACAATATTTTCAGCTCCGTGACACGTATATCTCCAACAACATCTCCCTATAACATCATCGCACGTAGACCGAGCAAGACGAAGGAAGGAGAAGAAATTTTCATCAAGGCAATGTTTTCAGTGCGCCCGGATGGCCGTGTTTCCGACATCAACTTAATCGAAAGTAATGCACCCGTCGATCAGAAAAAAATGATTCGCCTATGGCTCAGGTCTTCGAAGTTCCGCCCTAGAATTGAAGATAGAGTCTTCGTGCTCACCGAAGGCCTGACTACTTACCAGACATTCCAGGTGCTTGACGAAGAAACAGCTGAACAGCCGGAGCAACCTGCTCCTTTGCCCACAGGCCAGCCTGCAAGCCTCGACGAGTCTGAAACCACCTAAATCTCGTCTTCCGTTACTGGGCTTCCCTGCAGGAACTCACGTAACTGATTAGCCAGCGCTTTGCACGCCGCATTTCCAGGTCGGGCAATAATAGGAATCGGCAAGATAACCCCGGCGAGATAAGAGGTACCATTTGCGTCCGCACTGATTTGACCCGAGGTTGTCATGTTTTCCACATCCCAAATCGAAGCTTCATAGGATGCGTCTTCTTCCCAGAAACTCACACCGAAGCAACCTCCTCCAAAACTAGACAAGGTGCAACTAAAACTGCCGCCACTGTCGGTCGTGATTGTATCTCCAGAGATCCAAGCCAGATATCGGACCTCTGTTTCAATAATCCGTTTCTGCACACCAGGCCGGGCAAAAAGTTTTGCGAGGTCTTTTGATGAAGTCGGTGCTGTTCTTGGCTCGAACCAAGGATATAACTGATCCTTGAATTCTTTTTGCGTGACTAATCTAAGCGGACGTTCTCCCTTAGCCAATGCTGATGCGACGCAATCTGTAAAACTCGTTTCGGTTTCACGATCGCTGTAACTGGCGCGGCCCAACAGCACGATGGCTTCTTGATCGCTCATCCCGGTTGAAGCTTCTCGGCGCTCTTCAACTCGGGTTGACGCGCACCCGGTTAGGACTAAGCTGAACAGTAGTGCTACGGCTAATTTATTCATTTTTTGGATACGTCCGCGAGCCAACTCTGGACCACTGGCTGCGAATCCATCTCAATTGCTATTCTCGCGCCACCGTCTCGAATTGCCAATACCGTTGCTTCACCCAGAGACTCCGTTGTCCCAAACAAAGTCCGTTCGCTCTTACCGTACCCGACGATGGTCCACTCGCCCATTTTTTTATTCTGGTTATTGTAGAGGCTCATTCGATAGTGGATTGAAGCCGAATAAAACTTGAGGCCAGATACATTGGGCGTCAAGAAACCATACTTAATAATTTCCGGCACTAAAACGCCGTCTAATCCAGCTAGACTCGCTCCTGCTAAAGGGGGTTCGTTGAGTTCCGTTACATCAGCAAACACCGCGGTCATCAAATTTCGGAAAAAAAGCAGATTTTGCGCTCCCATATCTACTTTCCAGTTGCCCTCCTGCCTTATACTCTCTTCGTGCCGAAACTGCTTAAAATCATCTGAGTAATAAATGCCAACATTCACCGGAATTTTTGCAACGAGGGGTGTTGGTATGGTCCCTTCGACAGTCACACTGGTAGTACAGCCACCCGTGACTAAGATGCATACAACTATCAAAACAATGCTGCGATAACCGGCCAAATCCCTTTACCTCCGATAAACGTTCGTTCTAGCCCGTTCGGTTTTGTTTCTGATCTTTGAGGAACCCTTAAATCCTACCCTAAAAAAGCGCCGAAACGGCGATCAAGAACAATTTAACTACCCAACACGTGCGCCATCCGATGATACTAACTATTGCGCATTCAAATTCCCACCATAATTGCAGCCCAAACAAATTAAAGAATCAAACATCCTCAATACGCGCTTTTTCGGTGCGAATTTGCGCATTGATTGAACGATCCACGTTGAATTCAGGTCGTATATAGATACCATGCAGGTTGAGATCAACATATTCAGTTACAATTCAGGTTGATAAGCGCACAGTATCGGGTACTAGAGCGATGTGAGATTTACAACTACACACTTGGCTAGCACTCCACATGAGGGTAAAGCAGGCTATGAACAAACGACAGTTAATTTATCGGACTACCCTGGCTGTTGCCGTCGGTATTGTACTGGCTAGCTGCAGGGCAACAGTTCCTTACTTACCACCTCCCTCAGGAAGCTCTATGCCGGGATTACCAAGCGGAACGCCCGGCGGTTCACAAGGCGGCTCTCCCAGCAGCCCCAGCGGGTCACCCAGCAGCTCGCCAAGCGGAAGTCCGGGAGGAAGTACGAGCGGCGGAATGCCTGGAGGCAGCATGCCCGGTGGCGATCAAAGCGGCGGTCAGAGCGGCGGTCAGAGCGGCGGTCAAAGTGGAGAGAGCGGGAGTCAAGGCGGAGACTCGCACTCAGACGGCATGCCTGATTTTCCAACTTTGCCGGATTTCGCCAAGAAAAGAAGCGATGGTGAAGCCGGAGACGGCGCGGGCGACGCGCGTGATACCGATGACGGGGCAGCACAGAGAGAGCAATCCGGCGGCGACCTCGAAGATGCCGGAGATTCTATTGCTAAAAATGGAGACATGCTGGGAGACGCAGCCAGCGGCGGCGTTAGCGGCACTGCCGGTGACAGGAGCCCGGAATTGGAAGGGCCCGTTGGGGAAGGAACCGGTGAGGGAATTGATCTTCTGGGCGACGAGGTTCGAGCAGCTCAAGACGCTCTCAAAGAGGCTGGTATTGCCCTGCAAGAAGCTGGACAAGCAATAAGAACAGCGACGACAGAGGAAGAGCTTGAACGAGCCGAAGACTTACTTTCAGATGCTCGGGTTGCAGTCATCATTGCCGAAGGTGACCTAATAGGCGCGAAAGAGGCAGTTTTAGAGAACGGCGGAGAAATGACACCGGAACTCAAGGCTGTGTTCGAAAGCGCTGAAAATGCGCTGGGTAAAGCCACCGGCGTGCTCGCAGAGGCATCCACGGTTGTCCTGACAACCCGACAAGCGGGGCTGCCAGAACTCGCTACTGATCAGGCGTCGTCCGGGCGACTTGGCGATCTCGAAGATGATCTTGACGAGTCACTTGGTGTCTTTGACGGTAAAATCGGTGATGCACGTAGCACGGTATTAAACGGTGCACCCCCAACAACTTCTGGTCTGCCTGCCCAAAGCACCCGCCCTGATGCACCAAACGGGCAACAAAGCGGACAAAGAAGTTCAAATCAAAGTGAGGACCGAAGTGACGGTCAAAGTGGTTCAGCCAGTGCTGGCGCTCAGGTCGCCAGCGCTCAGAGCGGCGGGGGTAATGTGCCCGAAAATATCCCAGATGGCCAAGACGATGACATTGTTGCGCAGCAACTCAGAGAAGCCGCAATGTCGGAATCAGACCCCGAACTGCAAGCGAAACTCTGGGAAGAATACGCACGGTATAAATCCGGAGGCTAAACGGCTGTTAAAGGCAGTCGCTGCTACGTAATATTGACCCGTCGCACCCTATAAAGCACTGGTGGGCGAAGATTGTCATTCTATAGGAGCATGAGATGAAGTATTTGGCAAAAACCTCTCATAACATTGTGAAGCTGTGCTGCACAACGTTGACTGTTTTGATGGCTGTCATTGCCATACCTGCCTGCTCTTCTACAGAGGTGGTTCGGGCGAATTCCACACCACCGATGATCGCCAAAACTCAATCGCCGATCGATCTCTATATGGATATCGGCATTATGCCCCTCGAACCCGGTATTCCAACCGGTGAAGAAGCTCTCGAAAATTCACTGATCATTCCCGATGTCCGCCGTGCTGAAGCGCGTTATATTGCCTATCAATTAAAAGATACGCTGGAATTGACTGGCAACTGGGGAGCTGTCCGAGTCATACCTCAATTTACCGAGGCTGTGGACATTCTTATCACCGGAAAAATTCTAGATTCGAACGGCGAGGAATTGAAGCTTCAAGTGACCGTCGCGGACTCTACCGGTCGTGTCTGGGTATCTAGAACGTTTACCGACACTGCCAGTAAATACTCCTATGAAGCGCCAAAAGAAGATCCATTTCAAGACATCTACAATGATATAGCTAATGCCATATTGATATACCGAGAAAAACTGGACGATGCAGCGCTCGCCAACATCAAACAGGTTTCTAATCTTCGATATGCGATAAGACTATCGCCAGAGGCCTTCGGCGGATACCTGACAGAATCCAAAGGTAGTGTGCAAATACAGCAGTTACCTGCGAGCAACGATCAGATGCTGGTTAGGGTAAACCGAATCAAGGAACGCGAATATCTGTTTGTAGACACGCTAGATGACTACTACGGAAACTTTTTTCGCGACATGAAAGCCTCTTATCATGAGTGGCGGTATGCCACTTACGATGAAGCCGTCGCTGCTAAACGGCTAAAAAAGGAATCGATGAAGCGTTTGATCGGTGGTGCAGCGGTGATTGCTGCCGGCGTAGCAGCAAGCGCAAGTGAACAAAGTAACACCTACGCCAGCCAAGCCGCGAGCCTTGGAGTTGTCGGTGGTGGTATAGGGCTCATAAAATCAGGTCTGACTCGCCGGCAGCGAGCGGAGGTTCACGAAAATGCTCTAAAAGAAATTAGTGAGTCTCTGGGTGCAGAAATAACCCCCTATGTGCTCGACATTGAAGGCCGCACAATCGAACTCACCGGCACGGCTGATGTACAGTACGAGGAATGGCGCGAACTACTTAAACAAATCTATCTTGAAGAAACTGGTCTTCCCGCCCGGAAGGAACCTTAATACTGGTACACCTGATATCTATGACTCTGAAATTTAGCGAAGGTCAGGACTTCACCGACCACTACTCTCTTCTTCACAACATTGGCACAACCGCGCTTGATGGATCAGCTGCAGTCGAGCCATGTGAGACTTGGCTCGCAGTCAACACCCTGTCAAACGAACGGGTAACAGTCAATATTTTTCCGGCGCTTGATCAACCGAGTGATCTTGTAAGAAACACCGATATCCTAACGACCAGACTAAGCACCGTACGAGGGTTGGTTCACCCCAACATCGTTAGAACCTTGGAAGTGGGCTCTGAAAAAGGACACCTTTTTGTTACCACACCATTCAACAAAGGGGCCTTGCCAATTGATGTTTCCCTTTCGCTTCCCGAGCTGCAGACTGAGATTGACCAACTGCTTGAGGCTATTTCTTTTGTGCACGGGTTTGGCATTACGCATGGGGAGCTAAATCCAGCAAGCATTCTTGTTAGTCCTGACAATCGAATCCTTATTACAAATTTTACGCGTGTCCCGCACAACCATGGCCTAAGCGACACAGTCTACCTCAGCCCACAACTCCGCGATGGACAAGCGCCAGACATCCCAGCTGATATCTATGCACTTGGCGCACTATTTTACAAAATTATTACCAAACATGATTGGCATCCTGACAGCGCATTTGCTGTCGACAAGCCGATAACAACGGACCTTAAACATTATCTCGAAGCGATGTTATCACCCGCGGCACAAGACCGACCAACAGACCTCGCCACCCTGCGCAGATTGATCGAGGAAAATATTGGTCAAGGCACGACCAAAAGCCTCGAAAGTATTTCGCCTTCACTTTTCTCAAAGGCCACCACAGACGACAACTCCGTAAAAGGCACAACTGACGCAATGAGCGCAGAATCGGTGGAACACGCAGGTGCAATCGGGAAACAGTTTATTCCAGTCACCGAGCACGCGACGCCACGGGAACGAAGTGTCATGTCAGCGTCTACAGCATTCATGATATTCGCCTTCATTGCCGTCCTCGGGGCGCTTGTGTTTTTTTACCTGCCAACCCTAGTGCCAACGCCGACAACTGCGGACACACGCGCGAACAACCTTCCAGTGGTTGACGCAGAGACACCAACAGCGCCAGCAAATCCTATTGGCGTAGATATGCTTGACGATGAGACCTCTACCCCCATTCCGCTGGCACCCATGGAAGCCGCGTTACTTGAGCGCCTAATTGTCGACGGAAAAACAATTGCAACCGAACTTTTACGCAAACAACTTCAATTAGAAGACCTCGCTGTGGGTTCATGGGCAAGGCAAGAGTATTCCGCAACTGTTGAGCTGGGCCTCTCGGGAGATGAGTTTTACCGCCTCGAGAATTACCAAGCAGCGATGGACAACTACCAACAAGCGATGAGGCAGCTCGACCAACTATTGGCTCAGGTAGACGACATTCAAGCACTTAACCTCGAGAGAGGGAAAACGGCATTGCTCACCGGCGACGAAGCAGCGGCAAGGGAAGCATACAAAATACTCAATGCTATTGATCCGGGTAATCCTGAGATTGAATTCGCGCTTATGCGCGCAGAGAATCTCGGGACAGTGCTGGTAATGATGAGAGGTGGCGAAGAATTTGAACAAAATCGGGCGTTGGAAAAAGCATTAACAAAATTCCAAGCAGCCTTCGACCTTGACCCCGATTGGGCACCCGCTGCATTTGCAGTCGATAGAATTAAAGCCAGCATTATTCAAAACCAATTTAACAACGCGATGTCCCGCGCCTTCACAGCACTAAGTGATGGTGACTATGAGGCCTCGCGAAAGGCCTTCACAGAGGCTAGTGAAATTATTCCCGAGTCCACAGAACCCGCCGATGGATTACTGCAAATCGAAATTGCAAAAAAACAGACACAATTTGCAGAAATGAAACAAACGGCTGACACTTTGGTCGAGCAGGAAAAATGGGATCAAGCGTTAAAATCCTATAAGGCCGCCCTTGACCAAGACTCAACTCTTGTTTTTGCCAAAAAGGGTTACCAGCTATCACTCAAACGGAACAACCTCGACCTGGCACTCGAACGTTACATCAACTCTCCCGCTGTCATGGTGAAGGATTCCGAGCTGACAAAAGCGAAAAAACTTCTGGTACAAGCCGCGCGTGAAAAAAACCGTGGTCCCAAGCTCAAACAACAAATCAAAAATTTGTCTCTATATGTGTCTCTCGCACGTATACCCGTTGAATTACAAATTCGTTCAGACAGCAAAACTGACATCACGGTATACCGAGTCGCAACCCTTGGTAAAATTTATCAGACCAGCATGGAGCTTATTCCTGGTGCCTACACGATCGTCGGGACCAGAAAGGGATATCGTGACGTTCATGAAAACCTTACGCTGCTCGGCGGTCGAGGAGCAGTGTCTGTTGATGTCAGCTGCACTGAAAAAATCTGATGGCAGACGCTTCAGACAACAACACTGTTATTGAGGCAACGTCCTTTCAAAGAGCCGATGCTTCGGCAAGCAAGCGTACTTTTGTGCTCAGACCAATGCCCATTCTGATCGCACTGATATTTCTCACGCTGGGCTCTGCTGCAACATTTCTTTTTAGTGCCAGAGCTGTCAGCTTTCAATTTATACCAGAGGCCAGTAACTTCTCAATTACCAGTGGCTTCTATTCCTACAAATTAGGAGAGCGATACCTCATGCTTTCCGGCGACTATACATTCCGCGCAGAATCCCCCGGATATCACCCCCTTGACGAATCGTTTAACGTCAGTGATCGGGCAGATCAGGTGGTCAGTTTCGAGTTCAAAAAGTTGCCGGGCATTTTGACAGTAAAAACGCTGCAAGATTCAAACTCTGAACTGTTTGTTGACCAGCAGTCAATGGGCTATCTCCCTCTCACCATAGAATCGATAGAACCGGGGGTACACGATATACACATCAAGTCAGAGAGATTTCAACCGTTCGACACTGAAGTAATCATTGAAGGACGCAGAATCGAACAATCAGAGATCTTCGACTTGACTCCCGCATGGGCAAACGTTTCTTTTACGACCGAACCCGCCGGCGCTGCAATCATTTCTGACGGTAATGTACTTGGCAAAACGCCAAGCACCGTTGAGCTGCTGCAGGGGACACGTGAACTCATCCTAAAGAAGAAAGGTTATAAGTCGTGGGAAACCGTGCTTGAGATAGTCGCCAACAAAAATCAGCAAATTCCGGTGAGAACGTTGATTCCGGCAGATGGGAAGGTCTCTGTTACTTCGGATCCTCCTGGCGCAAACGTGACAATAGGCGGGAAATATTCCGGACAAACGCCACTTGATGTCACCTTGCCCCCTGGTATTTCGTACCGCATACTTCTTTCTCGTGCCGGTTTTGAGCAAACATCTCAAACTATTCTCGTCGAGCCTGATGAGGATATTTCGATCAATCGTCAACTGAAACCTATATTGGGCATTGTTTCAATCCATGTTGAGCCAGAGGGCGCAGAGCTTTTCATCAATGGAGAGTTGCAAAGCAATGCAACCCAGAGGCTAAGTTTGCCAGCTAGAACCCACCGCTTCGAGATTACCAAACCCGGCTACGCGACCCACACGGCCACGGTCACACCCAGACCGGGCTTTTCACAGCAACTGCTCATAAAACTGCAAACTGAAGACGAAGCGCAGATTGCTGCAATATCCCCGGAACTGACGAGTCCGGTCGGTCAAGCGTTGAAGCTGATCATACCCAGTGACTTACGTATGGGCGCAAGTCGAAGAGAACCCGGACGGCGATCAAACGAGATCGAAAAACTGGTCAAGTTAACAAAACCTTATTATATGAGCGTCAATGAAGTAACTAACAATCAATATCTACAATTCGATAGTCAGCACGACTCAGGTGTGCTCGGGCGCGCCTTGCTGTCCCAAGATGACAGACCCGTTGTAAACCTGACTTGGGAGAAAGCGATACGATTCTGTAATTGGATGAGTGAACAACAGGGGTTAGCGCCAGCCTATGAATATCGCAACGGCGCCTGGCGCGGCGTTGTGCCAATGACCACCGGCTATCGTCTGCCAACAGAAGCGGAATGGGTCTGGGCCGCCAGGTATGCTGCCGGTCCTAACCCCACACGTTTCCCTTGGGGCGACAATATGCCACCAGCAGAAGTTCACGCCAATTACGCCGACGAAGCAGCCGCGAATATGGTGCCTTACCATATTGCAGGTTACAGTGACAATTTTCGGGGTCCCGCGCCGGTTGCTACTTACGAGGAAAACGAGCTGGGTATTTTTGATCTTGCAGGCAATGTTTCTGAATGGGTTCATGACTTCTACTCCCTCAGAAAACCAACCGAAACACTCACTGACCCGCTGGGTCCAGATGAGGGTGACTATCATGTTATCCGTGGTTCAAACTACACCCATGGCCGTTTTAGCGAATTGCGCTGGACTTTCCGTGACTACGGTAAAGAGGCGAGAACCGATGTTGGGTTTCGTATCGCGAGGTACGTCGAGTGACGTCATCAAACAACAGTGCATGCACACGACTGCTGGCCGGCCTGATTTGTTTTCTTTTGACCGCCATCGTCAACGCAAGCGAATCCGAAATGTCGGAGAAATCAAC
>CAXRCG010000057.1:0-3541 GCA_964228885.1 Pseudomonadales bacterium
CTGCTTAAGTAACATGTTACATATTTATTAACGAATATGTGCCAAACATTAAAGTAAAGGATATCATTATGCAGAGTATCTTTTCTGGAACAATGCCAGCGTTGATGACACCGTGCAAGAAAGATCGTTCGCCTGATTTCGAAGCTCTTTTGCGGAAAGCAGAAGAGTTGATATCAGTTGGTATGTCTGGAGTCGTTTACTGTGGTTCAATGGGTGATTGGCCATTGCTTACAGACGATCAACGCATGCACGGTGTCGAATGTTTAGTGAATGCGGGAATTCCTGTTGTTGTTGGTACTGGTGCAATAAATTCTAAATCTGCAACAGCACTCGCAAGACATGCGCAAATAGTTGGAGCAGCAGGTCTCATGGTCATTCCTAGAGTGTTGTCGCGGGGAAGCTCGACTATCGCGCAGGAGAACCACTTTCGCTCAATTTTATCAGCGGCTCCTGATCTGCCTGCAATAATTTACAACAGCCCCGTATATGGCTTTTCCACCCGAGCAGACCTATTTTTCTCTTTGCAAGCGGATTTTCCAAATTTAGTCGGTTTTAAAGAATTTGGCGGCCGTAACGATTTGCGCTATGCCGCCGAAAACATAACGTCATTTAGTCAAAAAATTTCACTAGTTGTTGGCGTCGACACCGAAGTTTTTCATGGTTTCGTGAATTGTGGAGCATCAGGAGTAATAACTGGGATTGGAAATGCGTTGCCAAAAGAAATTCTTTTATTGGTTGCATTAGCAGAAAAGGCCGCGGCCGGACATTCTGAAGCCAGGTCGAGAGCTCGAGAGTTAGAGTCCGCGTTATCGGTTTTATCGAGCTTCGATGAAGGGCCGGATTTAGTACTTTATTATAAGCATCTTCTCGTTTTAAACGGTGAAGATGAGTATCAACTGCATTTTAACCCGTCGGATGCACTCACTAACGAACAGCGTGCTTATTGTGAGAAACAATATAACCAATTTAAACTTTGGTTTAATGATTGGAAAAAACAAGGAGGAATTATCTCTTCATGTGTGTGATTAATATTCATATATTAAAAATCGTTAATCTTTTTCATTCTTAATACTTTTTGCACAAATTAAGAAAATCTTGACTGTAAAATTATATTGCTTGATGAAGTTAATACTAATGTGTGTATGTTCCGATCCTTTTCTGTTTTATCGAATTTCGAGCAAACCGCCGTCAATAGGGATGATTTGACCGGTTATCCAGCCAGCTTGTTCAGAGGCTAGAAAGACAATAGTGCGCGCGATATCTTTAGTCGTTCCCCATCGGGCTAAGGGATAGCGCTGAATCACCGCTTCTAAAAGTTCTTCGAAATGGGAGTTGTCGCGTGCTCGTGCTCGAAACTGGGATTCCGATAACGGTGTTCTAACCGCCCCTGGGGCCACGGCGTTGATTCGGACGCTGTCGACAGCAAAGTCTGCAGCCAATTGTCTCGTTAGAGCGACTATGGCGCCTTTGGATGCCGAATATGCCGCCACACCTTTCATCCCAGATAACCCCACTGTAGATGCAGTAAAAACCAAGGAGCCTTTTGTATCTATAAGATGTGGAAGGGTTGCCTTTGCGGTCAGAAAAGCGCCGGTTGCGTTGACTTGCATCACACGATTCCATTGTTCTAGTGATACCTCCAGCAACCCGCCTTCTTCCATTATGCCGGCATTAGCAATGACGACATCTAGCCGGCCTCTCCATCCTATAATCTTTTGCACCATATTATCGACTGCAATGGGATCTGATACATCTGCTGTACAAGCAATTGCATCCGCTCCCTGCGCACAGAGCTCTGAAGCTACCTCTTGGGCACCTTTTTTTGAAATATCTGAACAAACGACGTGATATCCGGTCTCGGCCAAGAGAAAAGCGGTTGCACGGCCAATCCCCGAAGCTGAACCGGTCACCAGCGCTGTTTTGTACGATCCATTCATTTTAATATGGGTCTGGAGCAAAAATCTGTGGATACATATTTCGCATCGCAGTATCGTCCATTTCAGCCTGAAAGGCGTGTCTTTGGGGCAATTGGAGAGCACGCTTTGCGGCAGGACGAGCGTCTAGTTCATCCATCAGGCGTCGGATATTTGGGAACCGATCAAACGCTGTGTCTTCAGCCAATACGTACGGGATGCGAGGCGCCCAGCCCCAAACAGCCATATCAACGATCGTGTACGTGTTGCCTATCATGTAGCGACCTCCCTTCAAGCGATCATCTATAATTTGCCAGTGACGATTAGCTTCAAAGTGATAGCGTTTAATGGCGTAGGGTAGCCTTTCCGGTGCTATGTTGTGAAAATGAAAGGCTTGTCCTGAATACGGCCCCACGCCTGTCCCAATAAACATAAGCCATGACAGCAAAGCTCCACGTAATTCTGGGGTGTCTTTGCACATGAACTGACCGGTCTTTTCCGCAAGATAAAGTAGGATTGCATTGCTATCGAAAACGACGGTTTCGCCGTCTCGGATTGCAGGTACTTTTGCATTCGGGTTAATCTGAAGATAGCTGATCGTATGTTGATCTCCCCGCTTTGTATCAATGGGCTTCGCACGATACTCTAGGCCACTTTCCTCCAAAAATAGGCTGACTTTCAGAGGGTTAGGTGCAGCGTTAAAAAAGAATTCGATCATTTAGGCTCCAGTCAGTGGCGTAAGATCTTTGAAAAGAAATCACGGGCACGGTCGGTTTGAGGTTTGTCAAAGATATCATCAGGCTTTCCCGCCTCGATAATTTGTCCTTCGTCCATAAAGACAACCTTATCTGCAACTTCACGCACAAAAGCCATCTCATGACTGACGATAATCATGGTCATGCCCTCATTAGCGAGTTTGCGAATGGCGTCTAAAACCTCGTTTACAAGTTCGGGGTCAAGGGCTGAAGTGACTTCGTCAAGTAAAAGGATTTGTGGTTTTAGAGCCAATGCCCTTGCCAAGGCAACCCGTTGCTGTTGTCCTCCTGACAATTGGTCAGGATAAGCGTCTGCCCTGTCAGAAAGCCCCACCAGTCCCAGTAGGCGGCGGGCCTCCGAAATGACTTCAGCATTGTCCCATTGTTTTATTTTCAAAGGGGCTAAAGTTAGGTTCTTCATGACTGTCATATTCTGAAACAAATTATACTGTTGAAATACAATGGCCATGCGATCCCGGGCAGCCCGAACTTCTTTGGCGGATGAATAGTTCATTTTATCGTTGCCAATCATTACGGTGCCACCGGTGATCGGTGTGAGCCCCATCAAAGCTCGCAGTACCGTAGATTTGCCAGAGCCTGAAGGCCCGACTAAAGATGCGATTTCACCTTTTTTGATCGAGAAGGAAATACCCTTCAGGACTTCAAGGGTTCCGTATTTTGCGCGTACGTCGCTCACCTCTAGGTGTGGCAAGTCTTTTCTCCAAATATTGGCCGAGCATGCTCAGCGGAAATGAAAGCAAAAAGTAACAAAGGGCGATTGTGCCGAAGACTAAAAGGCCTGAATAGCCCTGATTGTTTAACTCTTTACCACGAAATGTCAGTTCGAAGACGCCCACTTGGCTTACTAATGCG
>CAXRCG010000058.1:0-9643 GCA_964228885.1 Pseudomonadales bacterium
ATTGCGAAACTTGTTGTCTGGGATCAGGATCGAGAGCTTGCATTACGGCGCCTGACAAAAGCACTGGCCGCATATCGCGTGCGCGGCGTCACAACCAACATTGAGTTTCTGAAATCTCTAAGCACAAGCAAAGCATTCGGCGAGGGACTGGTCCATACAGGTTTCATTGAACAACACAGAGAAGCCTTGTTTGAACAAAAGAACGCGCGGGTGGACCACTTTTTGGCGATGGCCATGTGCTATCTCGTGCTTAGTGAAACAACAATCATAAACCCTGGCGAATCGATGCGCACCGATCCAGCAAATCCATGGCGTACCGACGATAACTGGCGGTTAAATGCCCCGTGTATACACGCAAGAACCATTATCTATCAAGGTAATGAAATAGACTTAACCGCCGAAGAAATCGGTACTCGCGAACAACGACGTTTCAAAGTCAAGACACCAACGACAACGGTTGAAGTGGATGCTGAACTTACCGGTGACCAACTCAAAGTCACTATTGATGGTCATCAGCAAACAGCGTGTGTTTTTCAGAGTCAGGGAAATATATCCGTTTTTGCTGGCAATACGGCGTTTGATATCGAAACAAAACCCGCATTCACGTCAGAAGACGCTACGGATGATCTGGACGCAGGGTTTGTCGCTCCCATGAACGGCACAATTATCGACATCCTCGCTTCACCGGGACAAACAGTGGCATCAGGTACCACATTGCTTATTATGGAAGCCATGAAGATGGAGCATGCCATGCAGGCACCGATCGATGGCGTTGTAGGAGAAATCTTTTACAAAATTGGGGATCTTGTAGAGGGCGGCGCCACACTACTGGATTTTGAAGCGACAGACGATCACTAACGAAGCCTCATGACGCCTTCTTGCGCGATAGAGGCAACCCTTTCACCGGAGAGATTATACATCGTACCAAAGGCGAGTCCTCGACCTGCACTCGCAACCGGACTGTGTAAATCATAGAACAGCCATTCGTTAAAAACCGGTGGCTGATGAAACCACATGCTGTGATCAAGACTCGCGCCACTCTGTTTGCCCTTGTTCGCGTGAGGTCTCCATGCTGTATCCAGCAGAGACCGATCACTGGCGTAAACGACCATGGCCAGATGTATTTTCGGATCGTCTGGTAATTCTCCGTTCGCCCTCACATATATCTGTTGGTCCGGGGGCAGTTTTTCACTGCCAGTAATCGTGGACGCCATCCTCACATCGATAGGCATTTCTTGCCAGCGTTCTCTACCCCTAAGTTGATCCCGATTGGGCAGATCTTTCGGATCCACTAGGGCGGGTGCAACATCCTGATGAACAACACCCGACTCCTCACGTTGAAAACTTGCCTGTATTTGGAAAATGATTTCACTATTCTGTATCGCAGACACATTACGCGTGCGAAAATTTTTTCCTTCTTTCGCGCGGGTGACTTCAAACACAATCTCAGCGTTGGGGCGTCCAGGTCTTAAAAAGTAGGCATGCAGTGAATGTAAAGGAAAATCATCCACACTGAGTTGCGCTGCCATCGTCGCCTGAGCAGCAACCATGCCGCCGAACAAGCGAGAGTTTTCGGTCACACCCCCTTCGCCGGAACCGCCTGTATAAACATCGGTTTCACGCTGTTGTAGATCTAAACGTTTGATCAGGCGTTGCAACAATGACATTAAGTGATATTTTTCCAATAAGTATCTTTACGACAGATGAGTCCCTCTCGCACCGGATAGACGTCGACGACATTAACATGATATCTGGCACCGTTCTCATCAACTCCCCGAGTAGTAAACATCTGCAGAATCACGTCGCCCGCCGGACGCTCGGTCAAATTCTCGTAGGTCACGTCACGCCAATGTTTTTGTCGCCACGTAAGCTCCTGTAGCAAGCCATCTATTCCTTTGATAACTCGACCAGTAGGGCTTTCACCGCCGTTGTGTTGATGCCATTCAAAATCCTGCGTTGTTACTGCAAGCAAGCGCTCTTTATCACCGGTGCCATAGCCCTTTCTAAACTCTGCCATTACAACTAACATTTCTTCATCAGTCATTACGTTACCCGCATCATAAATAACTCTGACTAGAGACTTGCGACCCGAGGCCACAATTCGTCAGCGCCGGTTCGACACATTTCATGACCGATCAGCTCCTGCCATTGACGCTCGTTACCGTATTCCTCGCGCCAGCACCACAACCTTCTGGTTCTGTGATTAAGGTGATGCTCCAGCGTATACCCGATCGCCCCCATGACCTGATGTGCAACTTCTGCGCACGGTCCACATGCCTGCCCTATCCGAGACTTCGCAAATGCAACTTCGAGTTCAACCGGTTGCTGAAGTTGGACAAGAGAGTCTGCTGCACGGATGCTGGCAGCAACTTCCCCCGCCATTGTCGCGAGCTGATGCTGAATGGCCTGAAATTTCGAAATTGACCGTCCAAATTGCTGTCTCGTTAACGAGTAGTCGACGACTAATTCCAAAGTGCTTTCTAATGCCCCTGACATCATCACTGAGCGGGTTATTGCGCCGAGGCGATGCGCATAGTCCTGAAGCTCACTCGTCGCTTGGTAAATATCAGCAACGTCAAGCAAAAGATTAACCTCGATAGAATCCCTTGGTTCACCAGCAATATTTACTTGTTCTGTTAACTCGACAGCATCTCTGTCGACCACGCAGAGAAAACTTGCACCATGCCGTCGTGCTGGAATGTAAATTCGTTCAGCCCATCGACCAAAAGCAACAGCGTTGGCCTTTCCCGTCAACCTATTGTTTTCTGACAACTCAAATTCGCCGTTTGCCACAGTCACGACACCGCCTGTAAATGAGGCTGCGCCCACAAAATTCGCCAACGATGCGGCGATAAATGTTTCAGCGATAGGTATTGGTGCTGCAAAACGCGCGGCGCAGCGAATGACTGTCAGAGAGTCTTCCATCTCGCCGCCCGCACCACCCAAATGCTCGGGTAATCCTGCGAGAATCAACCCATTTTCGTCCAGCGTTTGCCAAAGTTGAGCAGCAAATTGACCAGACTCTGTTGCGTCAACAACCTCGGGTGTACAAAGGTCTGACAGAATCCTGTTAGTCGTCTCGATAATAAGACGAGTTTCTTCTCTCATTTCATATCTCCGTGCCCGCGTTCCCTGCAGAAAACGCTTTCAACAGTGTTTTATTGGTTTTATCTCAAGCCCAGACCACGGGCAATGACACCTCTCAGAATTTCTCGCGTGCCACCCCGAAGCGTGAAGGAAGGCGCATGCAAAATCGCATCGTTAAGCGTAGCCAAAAAATGCGCCGATGCATCTTGTGGTAACACCGGACGAACAATCTCAGGAACATTGCGCTCGAAAGTATTACCCAACTCCTTGATCAACGCAGCTTCCGTATTTGGCGCTTTGCCTTCTTCCAACATGCCAGCGACTGAGATTGACATTCTTCTCAGCGTCACCAGTTCCGCCACTAATTTTCCAATGAGCGCGGCCTGCTCATCCGTCGGGTTGTTTCCCACTTCTCTCAACAGTTCTTGAATGACTAAGAAGGATGAGAGAAATCGTTCTGGACCACTACGCTCGTAACCTAATTCACTGATAACCTGAACCCAACCATTGCCAGGCTCACCAATCACTTGATCATCCGGCACTAAAACGTCGTCAAAGAAAACCTGATTAAAGTCACTTTCTCCCGCCAAATTTTTGATGCCTCGAACTGTCACATTGGGATCATCAAAACCGATGAGTAACTGGCTCATACCCGCATGCCTATTTTCTGATGCTGGCTCTGTCCGCACTAGCGCTACCATGTAATGATTCAGGTGGGCACCACTTGTCCAGATCTTGCTGCCGTTGACAAGCCAACCACCATCAACTTTAACGGCGCTAGTCCGAATAGAGGCTAAATCAGAACCGGTGTCTGGTTCACTCATGCCGATAGAGAAGAAACTTTCGCCACGGGTAATCGGTGGTAAAAATCGTTGTCGTTGTTCCTCGGTGCCAAATTTCAATAACAACGGGCCGCTCTGTCGATCAGCAATCCAATGCGCCGCAACCGGTGCACCGGCAGCGAGCAGCTCTTCTGTCACCACATAACGTTCGAGAAATGAGCGCTCACTCCCACCATATTTCTTGGGCCAAGTCATACCGACCCACCCTCTTTTTGCAAGTCGCTGACTAAACTCAGCGGATGCACCCGTATTAAAATCAGAGTTAGGAAACCAACCGGTCTCTTCTTGAAGGAAAGCACGCACTTCCTTGCGTAACGCGTCAGCCGTATCCGGTAGTGAGACGGGTTCGAAATTTAACCCCTGAAACATTGTTTACCCTCAATCAAACAAAAAGCATACAACAGTACCGACTTTTACTGCTTTTTGCACGTTGATCGATCAACTCAGCCGCGGGCATACGCAGGTAGGCGCGAGTAAACACTTCGGCGTAATTTTGCGATTTTTCAGCAGGTTAAATCATTTGACTCTGAGACAAAAAACAAGCCGCCTACAGCGCATGAACAAATTCAGCGTCAACATCTGAACACGCGCAGGGAAGCGTTAGAAAAGACGCGAGAAATTAAATTGACAGGTCTTCGTTTTATAAAGACCTAAGTTAGACGGTGTCTGTGCCCTGTTTACAGTATATTACCCGTTTGATAATCCAAGCAGCCTCTACACTAGGCAAAAATGTTTGCTATAGTCGCGTCTAGTTTTCAAAAATCAGGATACAATCATGAAAGAACAATACGGAGATGTTTCGGTCACAATGCTGGACGGATTTGTCGCTCAGTGTGAAATCAATCGACCACCAAACAACTTTTTCGACCTTTCGCTCATCCGCGATCTTGCCGAATGTTTCGAAGATCTCGATGAAAGTAGTGCATGCAGGGCGATCGTCTTGTGTTCAAACGGTAAACATTTCTGTGCAGGTGCTAATTTTTCCTCTCCAGACAGAAAACCAAAAGGCGATGTTCTGAGCGCCAAATCGGCCGATACCCGCAACCCGCTTTATACAGAAGCGGTAAGACTCTTTCATTGCAAAAAACCAGTCATCGCGGCCGTTCAGGGGGCTGCGGTTGGTGGTGGTTTTGGACTGGCTATGATGGCTGATTTCAGGGTTGTTTGTAAGAATACAAGGATGACCGCTAATTTTGTAAAACTCGGTTTCACACCGGGATTTGGTCTGACCCACACGCTACAAAGAGTGGTCGGTCCTCAGAAGGCCAATCTGCTGTTCTACACAGGGCGACGCATCAACGGAGAAACCGCGATGGAATGGGGTATCGGTGATATTTATTCTGATGTAGACAGCATCAGGGATTCAGCGACGAGCCTGGCTCGAGAAATTGCCGAGAATGCGCCTCTCGCGCTGATATCAGTCAGGGAGCAAATGCGTCCAGGTCTAGCAGATGCAGTGCAGGCCGCGACAGATATAGAGGGCAGCGAACAATACTGGCTTCAGAGGACATCGGATCACAAGGAGGGCGTTGCATCCGTAGCAGAACGCCGTACCGGTAATTTTCAGGGTAAGTAGTGGAAAACAACTAGCTTCAGGAAATATTAAGAGCAGAATACCTCTGAAATAGAGGTATTCTGCAATTAAAGTACATCTACCAATCCATTAAATCTATCCCAGACGTAGTCTATCTCCCCCGCCGGTGTACGCCCGCAACGAACGAGCACAAGGTCTTTTTCGGGGACACACATAATACGTTGACCATCGTAGCCACTGCCGTAAAACCACTCAGTTTTATCCGGCTTCATCCACCAATGTGCGCCATAGGCATGATCTTCATCGAGATAGGTAACGGTGCGAGCATAGTCGACCCAATCCCGAGTCACTATCTCCGTTCTATCCCAGGTGCCACCTCTTAAATAGAGTAGACCAAATCGTGCAAAATCTCGTGGCGTCGCAAACAAAAAAGATGAACCGATAAATGTGCCTGAAGTGTCAAATTTTGGCATGGCTGTTTTTATCCCGATAGGTTCAAACAATTCATCGTTCATAAAACGGAGCATACCTGACGCGCCGTCACCGACTACCTCCCTAAGTATCCGGCAAATAATATTTGTAGTACCACTGGAATAAGACCACTGAGTTCCCGGTTTATGCACTAGCGGTTTATTCGCCGCGAATGCCCCGGTGTCATGACGGCCTTCATACTGCAGCATAGGGATAACGTCTGACGCTTTACCATCAACATAATCTTCATTGAACTCAAGCCCCGAAGACATGCGTAATAGTTGGTCTAAAGTAATTTCCCTTCGCGCATCATTTTGCCATTCGGGCACCCGCGCGGGTTCATAAATATCAAGCTTCCCTTGCCTTACCAATATACCAACCAGCGCCTGAGTGATGCTCTTGCCTATTGACCATGAATATTGCAGCACGCCAGATCTTGAGCCCGCATCATAGCGCTCATAAACCAACTCGCCTCCCTGCACTATCGCCAGAGCATACGTCACGCCCTGCGCCTTATTTAGATCAAATATTTCATCACACAGAATTTGAAACCTTGCTTGGTCGTTGGTTCTAACCTTGTTTTTTTGCCATGACCTTGTAGGCCATGTTACTCCTTCAGGTTGCTTCGGTAATTTTGGGAGGTTGGCACCTATAGAGTGAGATTTCAGCATGTGTGTTTTTCTCGCGTATCCTTGTCTAAATTCGTATTGTTACGACTGACTCGTTTCCATATTTTTTAGTGAATGCCAAAAATAATCGTAGCCCACAAATGGCAAGCACAAGCATTGCAAGGCGCTCAAAGGCACTCATGTGCCGGAACGTAAGCTGAATTGAAGCACTCGCACCAAGGATAAAAGCGATCAACACCATGCACCTTGCCAGCTTAAGATGCCCGCCAGAAGCATTGAAACCACCGTAAACCGTAACGAGTCCACAATATTGACTGATAATGGTCTCACTCAGTGCCATACGAAAAGCAATAGTCATCAACCAAAAAACCAATGAAGAATTGACCAATACCGCCTTCAGTTACATCTGTGACTTGCGTTCCGGCCTTTTGAATATTGGTCCGATCAAATTACTGCGTTTAAGGTACGTCAAGTCGTCGCGTTAATCTCATGGCAAAATCCTAACATAAGTGACACCTTCCAACCGAGCTTACTGTTATCATCCAGAAACGTTATCTGGCTGTGCTCTCCGTACGGTCAGAATTGCATTAGGTTACCGCCCTTGGAGACTACTATGTTGAAAAACATGCCGAAGCATGGCCAAGCATGGCCAGAATTGAAAACCGAAATGATCAATAGAGGAAGTGGTGACGCGAAATGGCGTGAAGGTAAAACCGCCGTCTATGTGTTTAATGCTGGTGAAGATGTCGCACAGGTGCAAAAAGAAGCCTACACCCTTTACATGTCCGAAAACGGCCTTGGACCAGCAGCATTTCCTTCCCTCAAACAAATGGAGGATGAGGTCATCGGTATGGGTTTGTCATTGCTCCATGCGCCTGAGACTGGTGCCGGGTCTATGACATCTGGTGGTACTGACTCGATCACTATGGCCATAAAAGCGGCACGGGATTATCATCGCTCAAAACATGATACGCCCGCTATACAAAAGCTAAACATTGTCGTGCCCTTCTCGGCACACCCGGCTTTCGACAAAGCTGCACAAATGATGGACTTGGAAATTCGGCGTATTGCCTGCGGACAAAACTTACTGGCAGACCCCGCAGCGATGTCGGCAGCAATCGATGCGAACACCATGATGATTGTGGGCTCGGCTCCCTGCTTTCCCTACGGTTTGATTGACCCCATCGAAGCGCTTGGCCAAATCGCCGAACGGGAAAATAAATGGCTTCATGTTGACGCCTGTGTTGGCGGCTACATTGCCCCGTTTGTTCGCATGAACGGTACTGATATCAAGCCTTTTGATTTTGAGGTAAGTGGCGTTTCGTCGATGTCTGCTGACCTTCACAAGTACGGATATTGTGCAAAAGGGGCGTCTTCAGTCTTGTTTCGCTCGGAGGACCTGATGTCCCACATGATCTTTGATTGCGATGGCTGGCCGGGTGGTCGAATGATTACGCCAACACTCTCAGGCACACGACCTGGCGGCGCCATATCAGCTGCATGGGCAGTAATGAACTATCTGGGCATCGAAGGATACAAAACCAAGCAGAAAATGGTAACGGATGCACGCGAAACGATTGAAGCAGGTGTAAGGGCACTCGGGTTTGAAATTCTGGGCACGCCAAAGGTCGGCATTGTGGCGTTCAGTCACCCTACCGAAAATGTTTTTGCCATTTATAAACAAATGTACAAACGGGGATGGTTCACGAGTTTGACAACAGAACCTCGATCACTGCATTTAATGCTTTCGCCTTTTCACGCTGAAGTAACAGATATCTACCTGAGGGATCTAAAAAATTCCTTGGAAAAGGTGATATCTGGCGATACTGATGCGGTGACAGAGTCGCGCTATAGCTAACGACTAATCATCGACAGCGCGTCGAAGTTTCTTTTTCTGGCCCTGTCGTGTTTTACGGTCCAGACGTTTGGTCACAGAACCGTAGGTTGGCCTAGTCACCCGCCGAATCTTGTTTTGTACCTGCGCTTTAATAAGCAGATCATTTAATCGGGACAGGGCATCTTGTTTGTTTTTCTCCTGACTCCGACTGTTTTGCGCCTTGATAATGATGACACCGCCATCCGATACCCGGCGATCACGCAATTTTAACAATCGATCTCTCAAACCGACAGGCAAGCTTGATCTGTTGATATCAAAACGAAGGTGTATTGCTGTTGAGACTTTATTGACGTTTTGACCGCCCGGGCCACTGGCTCGAACCGCAGAGAATTCGATTTCAGCTTCTGGAATATCTGCAACACCTAATTGCATGAAAAATCAGGCTCTCGACATAAATTTAGCGTTAGTTGTATTTACCTTGATTGATTCGCCCTGCTCGATATATTCGGGCACCTGAATGACAAGCCCCGTGGACATAGTCGCAGGTTTAGTCCTCGCGCTGGCAGATGCCCCCTTAATGCCAGGCGCTGTTTCAATGATTACCATCACAACGGACTGGGGCAAATCGATAGCGGCTATTTCGCCGTCGACTAGCAATGCGGTAATACCTTCTAATCCGTCGATGAGGTACTCCAACTGACCATCGAGTGCTTCCCTATTCAGCCCGTACTGGCTGTAATCCTCATTGTCCATAAAAATATACTGGTCGACATCGATGTAAGAGAAAGAAACCTGAACTCTCTGGCAATCAGCGGGCCGAATCATATCATCGCCCTTGTATGACTCATCTCTTTTCTGACCGGAAATCAGATTGTTGAACCGCACTTTATACAGCGTCGAGGCACCTCGAGAAGAGGGGCTTTTCGCTTCAAGGTGTTTAACAATATGCGGGGAACCGTCTATTTCGACAACTTCACCTTTTTTGAGGTCACTGGCTTTAGGCATTGCAAGATCGCTATTCTGACAAAAAATGCATTGTACACCGCGAGGCGTCCCGCTGTGAGCTATACAACATTATTTATCCAGCGATTAGCTCTGTCGACGCTTCGAAATAGTCTGATTTGAATATCACCAATTAGTTTTAGAATAGTCAAGTATATACGCAGCAACTGATAGTCAGACCCGCGGGAAGTCACGATAGCAGCTTTGTAGTCAGAGCCTCTGCGAACCATAAACTGCCGTA
>CAXRCG010000059.1:0-3944 GCA_964228885.1 Pseudomonadales bacterium
GCGCATGTACTGAACCTAACAAATAAACAATGGCCTCTCCTCTTGTTATCTTCCAGAGACTCACCCGATCGGGTGCCTGCTGAGCACTTGCGCAGGATACAATCAGAAAAAATACGGGTATTAGTGCTTTGATTAACAAAGCTTGTCGACACGCTGCCAGCGACCTGTGTTTAGCGAAAAACGTCGAAGCCCCCGACCCATACGGGACTGGATATGGCAAAGTGGTCATCTTGCTGGATAGCTTTGACATAATAGAAATCGCCCGCTTTAGCATTTTTGACGTCATTATCCTGAAACTGGAACGTCTGACTGGTGGCTAATTCCTGATCGATCAGTTCAAATCTAATTCTGTCTTGATACCCCTCCACATCGACTATTCTGTCTACAGGGCCGTTTTGTAACTCGGCAAGACTCAGTAGCTGACGCGATCCTATAAAGAAGGCGGGTTCTCTTAAGCGGGGTTTGCTAGTCTGATCTTCACGACCTTCTTTCAAATTGATCTCGAACACAGCATTATCATCAGTCATATCCGCTTGAACAAGAAAACTACTCTCATGGCCACGAGTCCATGTAATAAAATCCACCCGGTTGTTTTCTGTAGGGTGCATCGCTATCCCCTGCCTACGCTTGTTTCGAAATCCCGGTGCACCTACACGTTGTAGATCACCACCGGTTAACTTGAGATATCCGATCCACTCACGGCCATTACGCGGATAGTCAATCTGATCCCGATAAGGCGCGGAAGATGAATAAAACGAGACTCTTAACTGCTGCTTGCTAGCGTCGCGCTGGGATAACTCACCATCATCTGTCGCGGTAGGGCCAATTTCATCGCTCGCGAAAATTTCTCTGCCATAAGTAATGCGATCGACCACAAGACCATTCTTCAAGAGCTCTACTGCCACTATGCCACTGGTGCCGCTCACTTTGCCGGAGATTATTCTTTGCACGTCATTAGGCACCCTTGAACCAGGCATGCCTCCATTCACCTCGACATCTAGTAGTATCTTGGCACCGCTGGTGACATAGGTTCTGGATTCAGACAGCGCCTCAAATACTGACTCTCCTGACTTAAACCATACAGCTGTAGCGCCAGAAACAGCCGGTTTGCCGGAAAACATCTGGATAGAACTAGCGGAGCCAGTAAACCCTATTCTGTTTCCCTGCAATGCGTGTCTTGTACCAAACTCAGTAAAAGTGGCGTCACCTGAAATAATTTCAACTAACCTGCCGGCAGCGGGATTGAATGCTCTGATATCCGTTGGCGCATAGGGAACAGCCATATGGAGTTGATCATCAGAACGACCCTTTATACCTGATTTGCTCAGCGCAAAAATTTGCGCCTCTCGGGTTTCAAAATTGGCTGGAGCACGTGTCAGCACAACGGTATTACCGCCAGCAATCAATTCTGCGTCAAGTTCGAATGCCGCAAGACTGGCATTTTTTAGGAAGCCCAGTGCTGGTTGTCCAGGACCACCGCGCTCGCTCAGATCTATCCATTCGAGCTGATACTCAGGATCTCGAACCACTTTAATAGGATTTACCGATGTTCGCAGTCCTCCGCCTCCGGAACGCAACGCGAGCTGCCGGATACCAGGCTCATCCAGACTGAACATAAAAGACTGTTCTGCTTGATTACTTCTACCAATTCGTTGCCTAAAAATTCCATCTACCAACAAGTCGAGAGAAGGCGTAGCGCCAAATGAGCGGTTACCAAAACGATCAACCAATTCTACTTTTACCTCAAATTGCTGGCCCGGCGTAACAATCGATGGCGCAATAGATCGGAGGCTAACGGGTTTGTCAGCAACTATGGCTAAACCGTTAGCAGGAATTGCGTAGGCTTTTGAAATTTCGGGATAGACGAGATATACAGGTAAAATGAAGTTCGCCTGCGTGCGCTCTGGTACCTGAAAATTATGGTATCGGATGGTCACTGTATCGCCACTGCTCAGCGCACCTTCTGCAACTCTAGCCGCTGGAAAAAGTTCGCCACCGCTGGTGAGTGAGTATGCTTCAAACTCAAGGCTAGCCTCACCGGTAGTGGACACACTAACGAAGTTGTTCGCCTGGTTATCTAAAGCCTGCAGCCTGAAAGGCAGTCTTTCGCGGCTGGCTACTACGAAAATAGCACCCTCTAAAGCTAATTCTGGCACTACAAAGGTTTGTGAGAATTCTGCCGACCTGCCGACAATTAGAGACGGCACGCTAAATTCTGCGACGCTTGGATAAATCGCCTGCGATTGCAGCCATTTGAGCAGTCCGGCAATGCTATCGAGAGCATCCGCTCTTCGTCTAATGTCGGCTACTTTTGCAGATGGCACAGAAGCGATTGCCTGAAATTGTCCTGTTCCCGAAGTTTCGGCCAACACGGGCTGTTCCCGCAAAACAAATGTGATTTGCTCGTCTATTACGCCGACCCAATCATTGGCTTCGAGTACCGCTTCAGGTTGTTCGATTACCCAGGCTTTAAGATTTCTGGCTTTGGCGAGCAGACCGGCGTAAGAGTCAGCGTAACTGACTTGTTCAAATACCACTTGAGCTTCCGACTCAGCAGCAATGGTTGACTTACCCGGAAAACAGACAAGCGCTACGCAGAACGCCATCACTTTACAAGCTCGCGCTCCAGATAAAGATACATGTCTCATTAGGTTTTCAGAAGTCACAAGGTTTATATCTTCGCTCTGATGAACGCCATCATGATAAATCTCCGGTACACCTGAATCGCCTTACATCTTTGGTAAGCCCTACTAATATATGTCGGCAAGGTACTGCTAACCACAAAAAGACCCACAAAGGGCGCCGCTTATTTAAGCTAGATTACCACTCAAACGCAACCCAGTGACCAGCAACCATCGACGGTTTATTTTTACAGTAGATTTTCCAGAGACGGCGATTGAACAAAACTTTGACGCAAAAAAAAGGGATGAAAATCATCCCTTCTAAGTGCTGTGGAAAAACTAAGTGTATTGCTTTAGCTCTTCTCTGGCAATCACGCGTCTGTGTACTTCATCTGGCCCATCCGCGAGTCTCAATGTCCGTTGCCCCATCCACATACCGGCAAGTGGTGTGTCCTGTGAGACACCCAGAGCACCATACATCTGGATTGCGCGGTCTATTACGCGAAGCGCCATACTAGGGACTGAGACTTTGATGGCTGAAATATACTTTCTGGCTTCTTTATTGCCAATCTCATCCATCATATGTGCGGCTTTCAATACAGCAAGTCGACATTGATCTATTTCAATCCGTGAATCGGCGATCACATCGTAATTACCGCCCAGTTCAGCCAAGGGTTTACCGAAAGCTGTACGTGTCAACGCTCTTTTACACATTAACTCAAGCGCACGTTCAGCTACACCAATTGAACGCATACAGTGGTGAATACGGCCTGGTCCAAGGCGTCCTTGTGATATTTCGAAACCGCGCCCTTCTCCAAGAATAATATTGCTCTTGGGAACGCGCACATCTTCAAAAGTGATATGCATATGGCCATGTGGCGCATGATCGTGACCAAACACCTTCATCGGCCTAACAATAGTCAAACCAGGCGTGTCTTTGGGCACAAGAATCTGGGACTGTCGCAGGTGCTTGGGGGCGTCCGGGTTAGTCACAACCATCGTAATCAGAATTTTACAACGGGAATCTCCGGCACCTGAAATGTAGTGCTTAGACCCGTTGATCACCCACTCATCACCATCTAGAACGGCTCGTGTCGCAATATTGGTTGCGTCTGAGGACGCGACGTCAGGCTCGGTCATTGCGAATGCTGAGCGAATCTTTCCCTCAAGCAACGGCTCAAGCCATTCCTTCTTTTGCTCTTCAGAACCAAAGCGCTCAATGACTTCCATGTTACCGGTATCAGGTGCAGCACAGTTAAACACTTCTGAGGCTATCGGATTTCTTGCCATGACTTCAGCCAAGTGAGCATATTCAAGATGGCT
>CAXRCG010000060.1:0-6423 GCA_964228885.1 Pseudomonadales bacterium
TTTCACCGCGAACATTGCAGGTAACTGGTTCTTTATCGCTGGAATGACCTTCGTATTCTTACCGGTCATTTGGTACGTCACCGACAAGATTATTGAGCCTCGCTTGGGCGCATTTGACCCAAGCCTCGCCTCTGCCGCGAGCGCTGATGACGAAAGTGACCGCGAGCTGACAGAGGAAGAGCGACGCGGGCTTCGCAATGCCGGTTGGGCGGTCCTTTTTGTCATTGGTTTATGGACCTGGTTCACCATCGGACCGGGAACACCGCTAATTGATGAGTCAGCCTCTGCAGAGGCGCAAATGGCGCCGTTTTATAAAAGCCTGGTTGCCGCATTCTTTATTCTCTTCCTGCTCGCGGGTTGGGCCTATGGCAAAGGCGCAGGCACCATCAATGACCATCGTGATCTGGTGAAAATGATGACAGGGGCGATGGAAGATCTGGCTTACTATCTGGTTCTGGCGTTTGCCGCGGCGCACTTTGTGGCCATGTTCTCGTGGTCCAATCTAGGCCTCATCTTGGCTGTTCATGGTGCCGACTTTCTAAGCTCGACGAATATGCCAGCGTGGGCGTTGTTAACATCCATCATTCTGGTGTCGTCGCTACTCAACTTATTTGTGGGCTCGGCGAGCGCCAAGTGGGCGCTGATTGCACCGGTGATGGTGCCGATGTTAATGCTTCTTGGTATTACACCCGAGATGGCGACCGCGGCTTATCGCGTTGGCGATGGCGCTACCAATATCATCACGCCGCTGATGGTCTACTTCCCGCTTATCCTGATTTTCTGCCAGCGGTGGCAGAGTAACTTTGGATTGGGAAGTCTTGCGGCCACCATGCTGCCTTATTCGGTAGGTCTCTTGGTATCGGGTCTTGCGATGACCATTGTATGGGTTGTTTTGGATTTGCCACTTGGGCCGGGTGCTTCGGTGTTTATGGAAATTCCGACAACCGTTCGATAAGGCCGTCACTCACCGCTTAGGCGGTTACGGGTAGCGGTGCCCACAGGTCTCTGATTTGACTGCCTGAGAAAACAGCAATTGTGGGGAACTGGAGGAACACGGCTTCACTTTGCGTGGGCCGCAAGAAAACAAAATCATCGACGTTAATCGATGCATTTTTGGGGGCGACCAGCATTTCCTGGTTGCTCGAACGACCAAAGAGACTGCTGTTTTTTAGGCCGCCTGGGTAAACGGGCTCCGCTTTCCAATAGCCCCCATGTAGAAACACGGTTTTTCCAGACTGTGGTTTACCCAGCGCTCGGTTGGCATATTCGAGGCCGGGTAAACGAACGCCTTTGCTTACCTTGATAGCCGGCGTGGCGATGAAGCACGCAGGTAAAAATGCTTTCAGTATCGGTAAATCGAAATCGCTGGGTTTGACGAGCGCCGACCCGGCCGCAATCTCATTAGCTAGCAGCGTATCGGAGTAGAGCCCAAACGTGGGGCTGCCGGCCATGTTCCTCACCATGTTCGCCGTATGGTCTTGACCAAAGATCGCTGCAGTTTGAGATAAGGCCAGTTGAAACTGCTTAGCTGCCCCCTGCTTGGCGCGTTTGGGCCAGCCCGCAATATTGGGCAGTTTAGTCAGGTGTGGCTCGTAGCCCATGAGACCGGCGAGGACCAGGTTGCCACTCTGATGGATGGCGTTCAGCGAGGCTTCGAGATCAGCTCCCGGCTCCATTCCACCTCGGTGGAGGCCAACATCGATCTCGAGATTGATCTGTAACTGGATGCCGGCGGACTCGGCGAACTCGGCGTACTCTGCGAGTCGGGCCGGCGTATCGATCAGCCACTGGACCTGATGCTGCAGCGGGCTGCGCAGTTGGGCATTGGCCGCATCGAGCGTTCGCTTTAGCGCTTGCACTGGAATTGGCTTGCCGAGCAGCTGACTTGCCTGGGGCATTAGCGCAAGGAGCTGCATGACCATGTTGGTATTGAAGCTCATTAGCCGATTGGTTTCAGTGTGGGCTGCAACGTATTCAAGCAGTTCGGCACAGGGTAGGGACTTGGCAACAATGCGGTAGGCCATACCCGTGGGGAGCATGGCTTTTAACGCTGCGATATTGGTGTCGAGCCGATCCCGATCAATGACCAATACTGGTTCCGCGAGCCCTGCGTCAGCGAGCGCCTGTTGCAGTTGTTGAAAGTAGCTGGCGGAAAGTGGGTTCATGTCAGGCCTCAAACAGATCCGATAGATAGCCGTTGAGAAGTCGACCATCTGGGTCTAGCTCGCGGCGCAACGCGGCGAATTTTTCGAAGTCTGGATACCAGGCGCGCGCTTGCGCTGCTGTCATGCTGTTGAGTTTCCCCCAGTGAGGTCGGCCACCGTATTTCTGGAAAATCGGTTCGACATCGGTGAACAGGAAATCAAAGGCATCCTTGTGATAGCAGTGCACGGCCACCGAAATCCGGTTACCGCCATTGAATGGTGATAGCCAAGCGCCATCGCCCTTGGTCTGTCTCGCCTCGAACGGGAAGAATACATCAGGGCGCTTGGTTTCAATGTAGTGCCGCACTTCCTCGAGCGCCTCGAGTCCTCGCTCTACAGGCAGGTGATATTCCATTTCGTTGAAACGAACATTTCTTTCGCTGGCCAGTAAATCCCAACTCTCACCGATGATATTTTCCGTTGGCTCATTAGCGATTGCGCGCTTGAGAAGCCATCGTCTCAGTGGTGTTAGCCATTTGAGCGAATCCCTGAGGCTCTTTAGCTGCATCATGCCCGATGTGCTGGCGTCTTCATTCGGCGGAGTTGATGGCTCAGTGCTTACGTTGTGCGTGAGTAGTAAGCTGGTATCGGAAAAGGGGATGTAAAAGAACTCGAAGTTACGGTTCTCATTCCAATAGCGCTCTGCGTTTTCCAGTGTGTGTTTGTTTGAGGCAGGCCACACCTGTCGATGCAGTTTAAAGCGTTCCACGAGCTGCATTTTAATCTCTGTAATAACGCCCAGCGCACCCAGTGCGACACGTGCGCCGTTCAGCCACTCAGCATTTTCCTGCTCGCCGATTTCAATGTGCTCGCCCGTACCTGTTACTAGCCTCAATCCGCGGATCTCCGCGGCGAGACCTTGTAGCTCTTTACCCGTTCCATGGGTCCCTGTGCTTGTGGCACCTGCGAGAGTTTGGACGTCAATGTCACCGAGGTTCCTAAAGGCGTAGCCGCGCTCTGAGAGCTGGGGAGACAAATCATGCAGTTTGGCGCCTGCGCCTAACCACGCCTGATGCGTCAAATGATCGATATCACCTACGCTTGAGAAATGGTCGAGTTTGACGATGGCATGCTTTGTCGGAACCAGCGGCATCCAGCTGTGACCGGAGCCCACAGGTCTCACCCCCTGACTGTGCGACAGCATCAGGGCTGCTAATTCCTGCACAGATGAGGGCGTCATCACAGGGGCTGGTGAGGGCGGTAGCGACCTCGACCAGTTCTGCCATTGTGTCTCTGCTTTTTCCGTCATTGGCTTTGAATTATGAGTAAGCGGACTGCCCTGACGGTAGCACACTCGCAGGCAACTGGAAGGTGATTTGGATGAGCCAGAAAGTACGCACGCAGTACGCAAAACCCGAGGCCAACTTTTCACTTAAATTTTTCATCTCAGACCCTTGCTCATGCCTGTTTTTATCTTTAGTTTGGCGGCGAAATAGAGGCCGCCCAAATAATATTCAATAGGGCCTCGTTAGGGGAATCACACCATGGCATCAGATATCGAAATCGCACAGGCCGCGACGCCGCGTCCAATCTCTCAGATTGCAGATCAGCTCAGTATTCCTGAGGAAGCGCTGGAGCCTTATGGCCGGATTAAAGGCAAGGTGAATTTGGACTGGCTGCTACAGCAACCGGTTCGCGACAGTGCGCGCATGATCTTGGTCACCGCCATTAGCCCAACACCCGCCGGTGAAGGTAAAACCACCACAACAGTGGGTCTGGGTGATGCACTTCAGACAATTGGCAAGGACACGGTCATCTGTCTCCGTGAGCCCTCGTTAGGTCCCGTCTTTGGTATGAAAGGCGGCGCTGCAGGCGGTGGTTACGCGCAGGTTATTCCCATGGAGGACATCAACCTCCACTTTAATGGTGATTTGCATGCTATCGGCGTTGCCAATAATCTCTTGGCGGCACTTCTTGATAATCACGTTCATCACGGTAATGCACTCGACATCGATGTGCGGCGTATCACCTGGAAGCGCGTGCTGGATATGAATGATCGCGCGCTTCGAGATATCACCGTTGCACTGGGTGGCCCCGGTAATGGGTATCCACGACAATACGGTTTTGACATCGTCGTCGCCTCCGAAATCATGGCGATTTTCTGTCTGGCAACCGATCTTGATGACCTAAAAGCACGTTTGGGCCGCATTGTCGTTGCTTACACCCGCGATCGTCAGCCGGTGACGGCAGCTGACCTCAAGGCCGAGGGTGCGTTAACGGCGGTATTGAAGGACGCGTTGGCGCCCAATCTAGTGCAAACCCTTGAGGGCACACCTGCCTTCGTTCATGGCGGACCGTTTGCCAACATCGCGCACGGTTGTAACAGCGTTATCGCAACAACAGCAGGTCTTCGACTGGCTGACTATGTGGTTACCGAAGCGGGCTTTGGTGCTGACCTGGGTGCGGAGAAGTTTATCGACATCAAGTGCCGTTCTGCTGGTATTCGCCCGTCTGCGGCGGTGCTCGTTGCCACTATCCGCGCACTGAAATTCCACGGTGGTGTCGCTCGAGAAAATCTGACTGAGGAAAATCTCGAAGCACTCGAGAAAGGGCTGGCCAACCTCGATCGTCACATCACCAACATCCGTGATAACTACGGTGTTCCCGCGGTTGTTTCGATTAACCAGTTCATTGCAGACACGCAGGCCGAGATCGATCTCATTATCGAGCACTGTCGGGTTCGCGGCATTCAGGTGGCGCTATCGAGCCACTGGGCAAATGGCGGTGCTGGTGCGACAGAACTTGCGGAGATGGTCGTTTCGCTGTGCGACGCAGACGAGACAGCTGCCAATACTCCCCATCAGTCATTTGTCTACCCAGATTCGGCCACCTTGTTCGAAAAGGTGGAAGCTGTGGCTACCAAGGTTTATGGCGCATCTGAGGTAACCGCCAATGCCAAGGTTAGAACGCGACTTAAGGAATTGGCCGATGAAGGCTACAGCCACTTGCCGATTTGTATCGCCAAAACCCAATACTCATTCTCGACGGACCCTGCTTTGAAAGGTGCGCCGACGGGCCATTCAATGGATATTCGTGAAGTGCGCTTGTCCGTTGGTGCGGGCTTTGTCGTAGTGATTTGCGGCGACGTCATGACGATGCCAGGACTGCCCAAGGTCCCCGCGAGTCAGAGCATTGATGTGGTTGACGGACAGATTGTGGGTTTGTTTTGAGGAAGGATCGAATAAAAAAGCCCGCGCGAGCGGGCTTTTTTATGAGCCTTGTTACTTGGAGTAGTAAACGGGAAATCCTTGGATAGAGCCTACGGGTGTAACTTGCCCCGTTGCTGAGGCTTGAAGCGCTCTGAATTCGGGACTCATGGCAATGGCGTCGCCCGATGACGCCATTGAAGACCAGCTGTCCCAACTCATCACGTAATGTATGTTTCCTGTTCCACCGATCCCTTCATTGTAGATATTGACTCTAGCACCCAGTGATTCGTGAATGGCTTTCGCTTTCATGAAGGTCTCGTAAATATCGGCCATTTTCCCGGGTGTCGGTTGCCAGATAAATACCCGGAAGGGCCCGTCATCTGCGAAGCTTGCTCCGGTTACTGATGCGTCCCAATTCAGTCCTTCCAGTGACATCATGAGTTGCCCTGACGGATCCGCGCCGGCCTTGGCAAAAAACGCGGAGAATTCCTCGCCGCTGTTATAAGCCTTGGTTTTAGCCCATGCCTCACTGCTATCCCAGCGAAGTACATAATCAAAGGTGGTATTACCCGAGCCGCCAACGTCCATTTGAAAAACACCCACACTGGCTCCACTCTTCTCATGAAGTTTGGCGGCCTCAACAAGACTGCTTGCTAGTTGTGCGGCTTTTCCATCCAGCGCTTGCCAACGAAAAACTTCCAATCGTTCTGCCAGTGCCGAAGTTGAGCTGAGAATCATCGATAAGACGATAAAAACTTTAGTGGTGTGCTTCATTTTTATTCTCCCCAATTAAAAAGTTTGGAGGTCATTAAGTGGCCTCAGATTGAAACCTAGACCTAATCTAAGAATTTGCGAGTTTTTTTGCGCCATCCAGAGGTGCTCAAGTACTTGCTCGAACGGATTTAAAGAGCCACTCTGTAAGCGGCTTGATGGACATTGAATAAGATTGAATAAGAAGGAAGCGAGATGAAAAAAACCGGTGGATGTTTGTGCGGACAGATACGCTACGAAACAAAGGCTGAGCCGATGATGACAGGCGTCTGTCATTGCAAAAACTGCCAAAAGCAGGC
>CAXRCG010000061.1:0-14884 GCA_964228885.1 Pseudomonadales bacterium
GGCGTTGAAATACTTGAAGGTATGCAGGTTTTTGGGCAGGACCATGCACCACGCGGGCACATGCATATCAAATTCAACGATGTCAGAGTTCCGAAGGATAATATTCTGTTGGGTGAGGGTCGCGGATTTGAGATTTCACAAGTTAGATTAGGCCCGGGACGAATTCACCACTGTATGAGGTCAATCGGTAAAGCGGAAGTCGCACTTGAATTGATGGTGAAACGATCAGCGAGTCGAGTGGCTTTCGGCAAACCTATCGCGAAACTTGGCAAAAACTTGGAAGTGATATCCAGGGCCAGAATCGATATCGATGCGATGAAGTTGATGGTGCTCCAGGCCGCCAAGGCGATGGATGTGCTTGGTAATAAAGAGGCTCGGGTCTACGTCAGCGCAGTTAAAGCAATGGTGCCTGAGCGAGTTTGTCAGATCATTGATCAGGCAATTCAAATGCATGGTGCAACAGGCATTTCTCAATGGTCACCGCTTGCTGGAATGTATGCTGACCAAAGACATTTGCGTTTTGCTGACGGTCCTGATGAGGTCCATCATATGGTGGTCGGTCGTGCTGAGGTTCAAAAGTACGATCTCTGGTAAGTTCGACTAAATCGAGGAGGGTAGATGTCGACTGGACTGCTGCCCTACTCATTTAGCAATCCTTCAATTGTAAATCGTGCATGTAATCTTTCCTGAAACGATATAGCCCCGCCTAACTACTCGACGGCAAAATCCATCACAAAGTCAGTCATGATTTCGGTTCCCTTGATCATATTCTCTATAGATATTCGTTCGTTGTTTCCGTGTACGCCTGTTTTTTCATTTTCTTCGAACAGAAATGGGCCAAAGCCATAGCTGATAATATTGATGTCCCTAAAAAAGTGGCTGTCTGTAAAGCCTGTTGAAACTGAGGGAACAGCTTTCATGTTTTCGTAGTGTAATGTTAAGACGCGTTCTATTGATTCATATAATGGCGTGCTTGTGTCACTTACGGCAGGAGTGAACCCCATGATTGTTTCGATAGAAATTTGTTCATCATTAATAATGTACTCAAGTTCTGTTAAAAACGCCTCGGGATCTTGATCCGGTAGCAATCGGCAATCCAGTTCAATTGAAGCTGTAGGTGGTACGACGTTAATTTTGTTGCTACCCGACAGCCGAGTGATTGAGCAGGTGTTGTGCAGCAGTGCGACACTGCCAGGTTCCCTCAGTTGTAGTGCCGTCATGAACACCGGATCTTTTATCGATTCATCAATCCTCTCAAATTTGGTGCGGAGTTCTCCGCTCCTGAATTCAGCTGAGCTTTGAAACAGTGTTCTAACCGCGGGAATTACGCGATACGCAAAGGTAGTATCAGCGATTCGGTGTCCGGCGCGTAAAATCCTTGTTACGGAACTCGTTACCCTTGGGCTGGATCCATGTCCTGGCGTATCTAGAGCTGTCAGTTTCAGCCAGAGAGGTACCTTTTGTGTTACCTCGACACGAAACACCGGTTTGCCTGTGGTGATGCGTCCCGACCCGCCTTCATTAATGAGATAGCCCACGCCTTCAAAGATTTCAGGGCGGTTTTCGACCAACCACCCCGCGCCAAAGAAACCGCCAGCTTCTTCGTCTGCGGTCGCCATAAAAATGACATCACGTTTTAGTTTTTTACCCGAAGCGTGTAGTGCGAGGAATGCCTGTAGCTGAGTAATGCCGAGTCCCTTGGTGTCGATGGCTCCGCGGCCATAGATATAACCATTTTTAACCGCACCCGAAAGAGGAGCGACATCCCAATACTTTGCATCGGCGGGTACAACATCAATGTGACTCAAGAGCACAAGTGCTGGCTCGTTACCGCCTTCCAGGCGGGCCCAAATATTACCTCTGCCCGGCGCGGACTCTACGGTCTCGTAGGATATACCAGCCTCTTCAAGTATAGCGCTCAGGAACTTTACGCCACGAGATTCGTTACCTGGCGGGTTGATAGTGTCAATTTTGATGTAGTTTTGAAGTCGGTCAGGTGCTTTCACAGCATAGGTGCTTGGTGCTGCCACTACCCTTGCGCTTGCCAAGATAGCAAATACTAGTAGCATTACCGCGCAGATAAATCGACGACTGACTGTTCTGCTAATCATAATGATAGGGCCTAAATATTGAAGAAGATCATATTTGTCCTGATCGGTCAAACCTGGGGCAGTTGGTTTGTTGCGGATAAATCGATAGCAGCGTGGGTCTTGTGAAAAATGCAATAAGTGATAGCTTCATGGTCTTAACCGACGCCCCGGGAAGATCAGAACGTATATACTGTCTGCCCAGGTCAAGGGCATTGAAACGATTACAAAGCGCATTTGCAGAGGAGCAACTAATTATATTCATCACATACCAGTCAAACGCATCGCCTGCGCAAACCGATCATGCCTAGTACGGCTATCTCAAAAAAGGTGATTCAGGCTGGCGTTATTGGCGCTCTTGCCCTTGCCGCATATCTGACCACTATGCCTCGATTAATTACCCTCGAGGACGCTGGTCTTTTCCAAATGGTGTGCCATGTTGGCGGAATTGGTCACCCGCCCGGATATCCGCTTTTTACGCTTCTTTGTCAGCAACTAACTCTCCAGGATTCCGTTTTTAACGGAAATCTGATCTCCGTAGTGTTTGCTGTGGGCGCGGTCATGGTGTTTTTTCTAGTTGTCGTGTCGCTAACCGGAGATCGCATCCTTGCTTCAATCGCCGCGCTGGCTTACGCGTACTCCAACACGTTCTGGTCTCAGGCAATCATCATTGAGGTTTACAGTCTAGCCTCATTTATGTTTATGGTGACGTGGTTCATTTCAATCCTGTATCTCAAGACAGCCCAAATTCGATATTGGTATCTTCTTTGTCTTTCTGTTGGGCTAGCGCTTTCTAATCATTGGCCGCTGATGATTTTGTCCTCTCCTGCACTGGCGGCAGCATTGTACCCGCGATGGAATAATCTGTGGGAAGAATTAAAGCAACCGGTATTTTGGTTGTTGTCGATACTTTGTCTTACTGTTGGCTTGTTACCTTATCTTTCTCTCATTCTGACGGTTAATCCTGAAGTCGCTGTATATGGCGGCGTAGACTCTATCGAGAAATTCATGCGATATGTGATGAGGTCGACATACAGTGACAACCATGTGGTTGCTGATAGCTCGCATAAAATAGCGTACTTTTTTTGGCTCTCGAAAGAAGCGATGTATCAATTGGGTTTACTCGGTTTGCCCCTGATAATGACCGGCCTTTTACACTCAATCAGGACAAGAGACCTGTATGAAAATGTGAGTGTGATGCTTGTGTTTCTCGGTTCAACCTTCATATTGTTGGCTTTGTTGAACTTTGAGTTCAGTCCTTTTTTTCAGGCAATTTTTCGACCTTATCCGGTTATTGCTTATGCTGCTATCTGTCTATGGTTTGCTCATGGCGTAAAATTGTTAGCAACGGTGTTGTTGAATGCGACGAATGAATCACTATTGCCGGAAAAGCTGTTGGAACACTTGTCGGAACATCAAATTCGAAGTCTTGTGTTTCTAATTGCTGGGGTTGCTACAGTTATTTCGGTGTATTCGTCTAATTATCAGCGTGTGGATAGAAGTGGCACTCAGCTTATTGATACGTATGCCAGGACAGTGCTGAGCACTCTACCGGCCGACGCGGTGTTGTTTACCTACGGAGACAATCAATCCGGGCCGATAGGCTACCTTAGCCTTGTAGAAAAATTGAGACCGGATGTCGAGGTGAGAGACTGGGCGAATCTTGTTTTCTCTAATCGGCTGAGTTCGCCATTTATGTCCCCAGCGGCCCAGCAACAGGCGATTGAAGAATTTATTAACAAAACAAAAAGGCCGGTTTTTTCCATTGAGGCGAGATTGTCACCTTCAACTAATTTAGGTCTATATCACAGGTTTAATCCTGCTGGTGGTGAAAACTATGAGTTCGAAAGTGACATCACAGACTATCTGGATAGGTTGTTGCAATTATATATTGATGACGAGTTGACGGATGGTCATGAGCAGTACTTGCTATTTAATCAGTTGATTGCTTTTTCAAAACAATATGTTGGATTTGCCCGTTCGCGTCCCCCATCTGATATGACAGAGGAAGTGTTTTTGAGGCTTAATCTATTGCAATCGACATTCCCCGGCAAACTGGTCACACTTGAACAATTGTACAAGCAATATCAATCGACAAATCTCAACGCGGCCACCCAGCGTGAAGTGCTGGTAGATTTGGCCGCTAAAGCCGAGGAACAGATTCCGACCTATGCCAGCTTGCAAAGTCTGGCGGTTTTTTATGAGTTAGTCGGAAGAGTACATGCGCTATCCCCAGAAAGTGTTGAGCTCTCCATCGAATACTTCCATCGCTCTATCGATGCGTGGCCAGTCGATGAAAATACGAGTATCTGCCCATTGATGCAGATCTACCTGAAAGGACCCAATAAAAAGGCTTACGATGCGCTTGAACAGAAATTTCCAGATTATAGCTGCGAGTAAAATATGTGGAAGAGAGAAGGCTAAATGCTAAGCATCGTAGTGCCAACCTTTAAGGAAGCGGATAATCTGCCTCTGTTGGCTGAACAAATTCATGCCTTGATTGGGATAAGCAATGCCGAAGCCTCAGTAGATTATGAGCTGATAGTCGTCGACGATATGTCACCTGACGATACAGTTGAGGTTTGTGGGCGACTTTCAAATATATATCCCTTGAAACTGTTGCGCAGAGAGGGTCGTTCCCGGGACCTATCACTTTCGGTCATCGACGGTATTGAAGTTGCTGCCAACGATATTGTGCTTGTCATGGATGCTGATCTGTCTCACCCGCCGGAAAAAATCGCTGCAATGCTGGAAAAAGTGGCTGGTAATGAAGGTACTTTAGCTGTTGGGAGTCGGTATATAAGCGGCGGGAGTTTTGATAGGGACTGGAGTCTGTGGCGGTTCCTTAATTCTCATCTTGCGGCATTGTTGGCGCGACCCCTTGCGCAGTGTTCGGATCCCATGTCCGGTTTCTTTATGTTTAACAGGCAACAGTTAGGAGACATCACAAAGCTCAATCCGATTGGTTACAAGATAGGTCTGGAGATAATGGTCAGAGTAAACTTTAAGGATGTTGAAGAGGTACCTATAAGTTTCAAAGACCGCGAATTGGGTGCCAGCAAAATGAACTTTGATCAGCAGTGGAAGTACCTGCGGCACCTAAGACGATTGTATTTATATAAATTTAAAGGTTGGGCAGAGTTTGTTCATTTTGGTGCCGTCGGAGCTAGCGGTTTTGTGATTGACCTTGCGTTTTATTATTTTTTTCAAACAATAGGTGCTAACCACATTCTCGCAAGAGGGTTATCATTCTGGCCAGCAGTAAGTTGGAACTGGGCTTTGAACCGGAAAACCACATTCGGCGATCGAGCGCGGCGTCCGAAAGTGAGGCAGTGGTTTGAGTTTGTTATCTCAAGCCTTGTTGGCTTTTCGGTTAACTGGGGCGTCTATGTCATGCTCACAACAACGATAATTTTCTTTGATCAATACAGACTGCTTGCCCTAGTCACGGGTGTGGCAAGTGCCAGTTTGTTCAATTTCACAGCATCAACACTTTTTGTATACAACGACAAGAGGAAGTAGGCGGTATATGGCTGACACGATTCTGACAAATCTTAATATCTGGAACGGTCTAGGGGACTCCTTAGACCAGCATCATTCCTCTATTCGTATTCGCGACGGAAAAATTCTCTCGTTGGGAAACGTACAGGATGCACCCGGTGCTATCAACATGGCTGGTGTCTATGTCACTCCGGGACTCATCGACGCGCACGTACATATGTGTCTTGACCCTGAAATAAGAGATCCCTTTGCACACGGTAAAATCAAGAGAGAAATTCTGATTGAACAAATGATAGAGAGAAGTCAGTCGATGCTGGCCGCTGGCATTACAACCGCCCGGGATCTTGGCGGAGGAAAGTGGCTCGAGTTGGCTGTTAGGGATATGATCAACGGCGGAGAGGTTGTTGGCTGTCGGCTCGTGTGTGCAGGCCAGCCTATCACTTCTGTAAAAGGGCACTGCCATTTTTGGGGTGGCGAGGCAGAAGGAGCTGAGCAGGCGCTCGAGGTGCTAGCAAGACAGCATGCTAGAGGAGTTGATCTTATAAAAGTTATGGCGACCGGAGGGAGCATTACGCCTGACTCAGCACCGAAAGACGCACAGTTTTCAAGTTCTATTATGAAAGCTATTGTCGCTCGAGCTAACGAACTGGAATACACCGTTGCAGCACACTGCCATGGAACCGAGGGTATTCGTCACGCAGCGGAGGCAGGTGTGACAACCATTGAACACTGTTCCTGGGTGGGTGAAGAGGGCTGGGGAAAGGCGTATGACCCAGGGGTTGTCGATGAGATTGTCGCAAATGACGTGAGAGTGTCGCCAACGGTTAATGCCGGTTGGAAACGTTACATTGGCACTAAGAAGTTTGAAGGTATGATGATGGATAACTACCGAAAAATGAAACAAGCCGGCGTGAAGCTCATTGCATCAACGGACGCTGGCATCCCCGGAGTAATACATCATCATTTGCCCCTCGCGCTGCCGGTCTTCGCCCACTTTGCAGAATTAACACCCGTTGAGGCCCTCAAGAGCGCTACTAGCGACTGTGCCGAGGCCATAGGCCTGGGTGATCAAGTGGGTCAGATTAGTCCTGATTTTAGTGCAGATCTTGTTTTTTATGCGGATGATCCAACCGAAAATCTCGAAGCATTGGCGAAACCTTTGCGGGTGATGTCTAAAGGTGTTTTTTTCGACGAAGTAAGTTAATTGGTTTGTGGCATCCTCCCTAGATGACGCTTGTGGATTAAACCGCCCATGCATATTGAAAAAAGACGCCCGTAGAGCGACTTTTCGGCAGAGCATTTTCTCAAGATTACCGCGGTAATTTGGTTCGTTGATTTTCGTTGTAATTCTTGTGCCTCCATGTGATATTTTCACGCGAGCTTCACAGGTCATTCGAATGAATGCGGGCGACAGTGTCGTTAGTAGTCAAGGAACGGCGGTAGTTCAGAGCCGGAAATTTTCAGCAATTAATAAGTGAGGAATTTATGAGTTTATTTGATCTGACAGGCAAAGTAGCTGTGATAACCGGTTCGACAAAGGGTATTGGCAAGTCTATTGCCGAGCAGTTAGCTGCTCACGGTGCTCAGGTCGTGATTTCGAGCAGAAAAGCAGATGCTTGCGAGGCCGTCGCAGCTGAAATAAATGAAGCAACCGCAGGTGGCGCGGGCAGTGCGGTTTCTATCCCCTGTCATATTGGTGACAAATCACAGGTTGAGCAGCTGATCACGCAAACAAAAGAACACCTTGGTAAGGTAGATATCTTAGTCTGCAACGCGGCGGTCAACCCTTTTTACGGATCTATGGCAGATATTCCTGATTCTGCCTTTGACAAGATTCTTGATTCTAATATCAAGTCCAATCACTGGCTTTGCCAAATGGTTCTGCCGGAAATGGTAGAACGTAAGGATGGTGTGATTATTATTATTTCCTCTGTGGGTGGGTTGAATGGTAGTTCGGTGCTTGGTACCTACGGCATCTCAAAAGCAGCTGACATGCAAATGGCTCGAAATATAGCCGTTGAGTATGGCCCAGATAACATCCGCGCGAACGCGATCGCACCGGGGTTGATTCGTACCGATTTCGCCAGAGCATTATGGGAAGATCCTGAGACTTTGAAAAATGCGACCTCTAATGCAAGTTTGAGGCGTATTGGTGAACCAGAAGAAATCGCTGGTTTGGCGGTTTATCTGTCCTCACAGGCAGGTAGTTTTACAACTGGGCAAACAATTGTCGTCGATGGTGGAAGGTAGTCTGGCGCAGCTCGCACCGATAACTTCTAAGGATGCTAGAAAAACGCTGGGATTGAAGCTAAGATTCTGCGCCCGGAAGTTGGAACATTATCTGTGAATAGAAGGGATTTCTTCAAATCAATCTCGAAAAGTGCGATAGCCTGTTCCGCTGTGGGCGTTACTTGGCCAATCGTTGCCGAAACAGGTATGGGCTTGGCCGAACCTACTTATCTTGAAGATCTGGCCACAACACCGGCTCAGGTGCGCAATGCGATACAACACCTCACTGCGCTGTCTCCAGATCGTAAAGCTTACTTGCAAGAGTTTCAAAAACATCAAGCGTCCGCTCAAGGGCTTAACTTGAATCAATACCTCGCCAAGATGCATGACTTTGAAAATGCACATCGGGAAGATATTTTTGTGCCTAGGGCGCAGTTTCAAACACTGATCGCATCTTTTAAACGACTGGATCGGGTGCAAAGCCTCGTTGGCCACGGTAATTTTAATGTTGTCAGTTTTGATGATGTACTGAGGTATGGTCGAAATTACTCTGCTGTAGGTGTATTCCAGGAGGCTGAGATTAATTTTATAGCGTCGATTTTCGATGCTGATGCGCTGGGCTATGGTTTTTTTGGCAGTCGGGTTATCGACGAGTTAACGTCAGTGGTGACTCGAAGAGATCGTGTGAAAGTAGGCAGGACTGGTCACTACCTCTTCAGAGGGGAAGCTGAAGCAATGTATCGAAAACTTCAGTCAGACCTGGGCGGCAGAGTTGTACTCACTTCGGGGATCAGAAACATAGTTAAACAAACCCATCTGTTCCTCGCCAAGACAATTCAGTCTGAGGGTAATCTTTCTAGAGCATCACGAAGTCTGGCTCCCCCGGGGCATTCCTTTCACGGCATTGGAGATTTCGATGTTGGAAAAATTGGATTTGGCTCAAGAAATTTCACGGAGCAATTTGCCAAAACCGAAGAGTTTAATCGGTTGGTAGAGCTCGGCTATATTAATATGCGTTATCCAGAAGATAATCTGCTAGGCGTTCGGTATGAACCCTGGCACATCAAGGTCGCTTAAGACCATACTAACGAGGTAGAAATGGAAGAAACGAAATGGTGGAGCAAGTTGCTTGCCACAAGTGGCGTGATATCGGTAATACTTTTATTGTCAGCGCCGATAGGTTACAAATACGGCCCTTCTCTGTGGATGTCTTCGCTGGGTACTGTGATGCTCGCGCTTCTTGTTGCAGTGCTGGTTGTGATTATTTCGCTGGTGATGCTTTTCTACGTTAACAAGCATCATATGCTCAGGGATCGGAAGCTGCTGTATATAGGAATAGTCGCCAGCACAATACCAATGGCGATGGTTGTGCCAAACATTCTCAAAGGTATCTCCGCACCGGTGATACATGACATTACGACCGACACGAGTTCGCCTCCTGTGTTTCACGCCATTGTGAATCAGCGATTAATTGGCGCAAAGGAAGCGGCAATTGTGAATGATCTGACGTATGGGGCGGGGTTTGATAGTCCAGCGATCTTGGCAAAGTTACAGCTGGAAGCTTACCCCGATATCCAGACTCTTGAACTTGATACCGATGTGGTTAGCCTTGTTGCGCTAGTGAGCAAAGTGCTCGAAGAGAAAGGTATGGAGGTCATTAACATCGATGCAGAGCTGGGTATCGTCGAAGCTACAGCAACGACATTCTGGTTTGGTTTCAAGGACGACGTGGTCGTTCGAGTTCGACCCACGCGCACAGGTTCAAAGGTTGACGTAAGATCAGTGTCTCGAGTTGGTCAGAGTGATTTAGGTGCTAATGCGGCGAGAATATCGGGCATTTTGACGGCTCTTTCAAGCGCCCAAGAATAAGCGGGTCAATCATTTAGCCTGGTTGCAACAAGCGTATTAACTTGTTTGGGGTTTGCTTTACCTTGGGTTTCTTTCATTACCTGACCCACGAAGAAGCCCATGAGTTTTGTTTTTCCTGCTCTAAACTGTTCGACTTGCCCTGGGTTGTCGGCGATGATTTTGTCCACAATAGCTTCCAACTCGCTTGAATCGGATACCTGTTTCAGACCTTTATGTTCAACATATTGGTCAACGTCATGAGCCGCACCTTGCCATAAAGCTTCAAAAACCTGTTTGCCAATTTTGCCGGATATGGTGTCATCCAATATTCTTTGAATAAGTTTGCCGAGCTGAGCAGATGTCAGGGGCGAATCACTGATCTCTATGTCATCTCTGTTGAGTAGCCCTAACAACTCGACGCGTATCCAGTTGGATGCGGGTTTTGGATCGCCACAAATAGCGGTAACTTCCTCGAAGTAATTGGCAAGATCAAGGTCTGACGATAGCAACGCGGCATCAACTTCGCTCAGTTGATATTGTTTAACGAACCTTCCTGCTCGCTGTGCTGGTAGCTCAGGCATTTCAGCCCTCACTGCATCGATATAAGCGTCGTCAATAACAATCGGCAGCAAATCAGGTTCAGGAAAGTAGCGATAATCCGTGGCTGTCTCTTTGCTACGCATTGAGCGTGTTTCGTTTTTAACAGCATCGTAGAGTCTTGTTTCCTGAATGACTCTGCCACCAGACTCAAGTATTGCAATCTGGCGTTCAACTTCGAAGTTTATTGCGGCCTCGAGAAAACGAAAGGAATTAACATTTTTTGTCTCGGTTCGGGTGCCCAGTTCTTGTTGGCCGTGTTTCCTGATTGAAACATTTGCGTCGCAACGCAGAGAACCCTGCGACATATTGCCATCCGAAACACCGAGATAAGTCACCAGTTGATGAATATACCGGGCATATGCAACAGCCTCTTCAGCCGAACGCATCTCTGGCTCTGATACAATCTCAAGCAGTGGCGTGCCGGCTCGGTTAAGATCAATACCGGTTTGATTATGGTAGTTTTCATGCAGAGATTTGCCTGCATCTTCTTCTAGATGTGCCCGCGTTACATTAATCAGTTTGCTGGTGCCATCATCAAGGACAATTTCAACATGCCCGCCCATGACGATGGGTGATTCCAGTTGCGTGATTTGATAACCCTTCGGCAGGTCCGGGTAAAAGTAGTTCTTGCGGTCAAACACCGAACGCTTGTTTATTTCGGCACCGATTCCCAGACCAAATGTAACAGCCTTCCGGTAAACCTCTTCGTTAACAACTGGTAAAACACCGGGCATGCCAAGATCGATGGCGCAGGCCTGAGTGTTTGGTTCTGCGCCAAATTTTGTACTCGCGCCGCTAAAAATTTTTGATTGTGTTGAGAGTTGGGTATGAATTTCAAGACCGATGACAACTTCCCATTCGCCTAAGTGATTCATAGGGGTTTACCCTCTTCCGTACTTGCATTTGCCAAGCCCGGTGATTTCAAATGCCAATCGGTTTGTTGTTGGAATTGGTGTGCAGCATTTAGTAATCGTGCCTCAGCGTGGTGCGAACCTATTAACTGCATACCAACTGGCAATCCTTGAGCTATACCTGCAGGTACAGAAATAGCGGGTAACCCTGCGAGGTTGACTGAAATGGTATATATGTCCTCAAGGTACATCGAGACGGGGTCGTTAGATTTTTCTCCAATTTTGAAAGCAGGAGAAGGCGTAGTTGGTCCTAAAATTAGATCCACTTCGTTAAAAACGTTAAGAAAGTCATTCTTGATGAGTCGTCTGATCTGCTGTGCCTTTCGGTAATAGGCGTCGTAGTAACCTGCGGATAATGCAAATGTGCCGACCATGATCCTGCTTTTGACCTCATCGCCAAAACCTTCTGAACGGCTGCGCTTAATAAGATCTGAAATATCAACAGGGTCTTCACATCGATGTCCAAATCTCACGCCATCGTACCGAGACAGGTTTGCGGAGCACTCAGCGGGGGCGATGACGTAGTAGGCGGGAACAGCATGCTTTGTATTGGGCAAACTGACCTCGCTGATCTTGGCGCCCAGTTTCTCTAGCTCGTTTACAGCGTCCTGAATAGCTGCTTCTATATTCTGGTCAAGGCCATCAGTGAAGTATTCCTTGCAAACGCCAACTTTTAGCCCCTTAATAGAGTCGTTAATTTTGGTGCTATAGCTCGGAACCGATTGATTGATGCTGGTTGAATCTTTTGGATCATATCCAGCCATCGCTTCCAGCATGATAGCGGCATCTTCAGCAGTCCGTGTGATTGGACCTGCCTGATCGAGACTAGAAGCAAAAGCGATGATGCCGTAGCGGGAAATACGTCCATAGGTTGGTTTTAAACCCGTAACGCCACAAAATGCTGCGGGCTGTCGTATTGAGCCGCCCGTGTCGGTTCCTGTCGCTGCAGCACATAAGCCGGCCGCGACCGCAGTAGCCGATCCACCCGATGACCCGCCTGGGACGCGGCCGAGGTCCCATGGGTTTTGCGTGTTGCCATAAGCACTATGCTCATTTGACGAACCCATGGCGAATTCGTCCATGTTTGCTTTGCCCATATTGATGGTGCCTGCGGCTTTTAGGTTTTCGACAACTGTTGCATCGTAGGGAGAGACAAAGTTGTCCAGCATCTTTGAGCCTGCGGTGGTTCTTTGTCCCTTTGTGCAGAAAATATCTTTGTGCGCGATAGGGATACCCAACAGGGGCTCACTGTTTCCCTCGCGTCTTTTTGCATCAGATTGCCGTGCAAGTTCTATTGCATGTTCCGGAAAAGTCGAGATAAAGCTGTTCAAATTGGGTTCGTGTTGTTCGATCCTTTTAAGGAAGTGCCGGGTGAGTTCCTCGCTTGAGTATTCTCCCTTGGCGAGATCTGTGCTTATTTCTTTAATCGTCTTAAAGTGCCAGTTAGTCACTTGTTTGTTACTCCACAACCCGAGGTACAAGATACAAACCCGAATCGACTTGTGGGGCGATTGCCTGATACTCGTTTCTCAGGTCTTTTTCTGTAACCTTGTCTTCTCTCATTGTCTGAACCGCATCTAGAGGATTTGACACGGGTTCGATGTTGTCGGTATTAACCGATTGCATTTCTTCAATCAGATTCAGCATGGCGGTCATTTTATCTGCGTATTGACTGATCATCTCGTCTTTAACCTCGAGTTGAGCGAGTTCTGCGATGTTGAGTATGACCTCATTATCTATTTTCATGACTTTACTGAATCTCTTATTTATGAGTTGTTATAAGGCGACGGATGCTAATCAGTAATTGCCCCGACTGCAATAAACAAGTGTAGATAATGCGTGACTATTTCTATACTGGTTTTACATCGGATCTAATATCTAGTATTTCTGCGCTAAGAAACCCCTTGATATCACATTTTTATTTGGTTGCGGGGTTTAATAAATAAAATCCGCCCCCATCACTTCAGCCTGCCCGTCGAACTGTTAAAAAACACGCTCATATGAGGGGTTTAGTTGTGTAAATTCTTTAATAAATGATAAGGTTACAAAAGATTTTAAATCCTATATATAAGGTTCCCCAAAAAAATGTTTAAAAAGCTAAGGGGTCTGTTTTCCAACGATCTTTCCATCGATCTAGGAACCGCAAACACGTTAATTTATGTGCGTGAGCAAGGTATCGTTTTAGACGAGCCCTCAGTTGTTGCGATTCGCAATAACAATAATCAGAAAAGTGTTGCCGCCGTTGGAATCGATGCCAAGCGGATGCTAGGCAGAACGCCAGGAAACATCACCGCTATTCGCCCGTTGAAAGACGGCGTGATTGCGGACTTCCAAGTAACTGAAAAAATGTTACAGCACTTCATCAAAAAGGTTCATGAGAATAGTTTCATCAGACCCAGCCCGCGTGTGTTGGTTTGTGTGCCTTGCCAATCTACTGAAGTTGAACGGCGCGCGATTCGCGAGTCGGTTATCAGTGCCGGTGCGCGGGATGTGCGTCTAATTGAAGAGCCTATGGCCGCCGCAATCGGTGCAGGGCTGCCAGTGCATGAAGCAGTCGGTACAATGGTTGTTGACATCGGTGGAGGCACGACGGAGATAGCGGTAATTTCGCTCAACGGTGTTGTGTATGCTCAGTCTGTCAGAGTCGGTGGTGACCGGTTTGATGAGTCGATTACTGCTTTTGTCAGGCGAACTCAGGGAAGTCTGATTGGCGATGCCACTGCTGAGAGGATCAAACAGGAGATTGGTGCGGCGTTCCCATGCTCGGAGGTTCGCGAAATTGATGTTCGGGGCCGGAATCTGGCTGAAGGTGTGCCCAGAAGCTTCACGCTAAACAGCAATGAAATACTTGAAGCTCTGCAGGAACCTTTATCCGTGATCGTGCAGGCAGTTAAAGGGGCGCTCGAACAGACGCCGCCAGAATTAGCATCGGATATTGCTGAATGCGGACTTGTTCTGACGGGCGGCGGCTCTCTACTCCGCGGACTCGACAGGCTGCTATCAAATGAAACTGGACTGCCAGTTATTGTAGCAGAGGACCCATTAACCTGCGTCGCCCGAGGCGGAGGTCGCGCACTAGAGATTATGGACGACCGGGGCGACAGCGACTTATTATCAATTCAGTAATATAATCTTGAGAGAGGCGCTAGTCTGAGATCGTGAGCGAATTAGATAGCCGGCTGTCAATAAGTCTAATAAGTGGTTTCAGAGGTGTCGGCGTTATTTGTTAGCACCATGCTGTTAAGTCATCGGGGTAAGGCTCATAAAATCACTATTTCTTGAAGAGAAGACAATTGGCTACAAAATAGTTGGCCTCACGCTGCTGTCCCTGCTTTTCATCACTTTCGACCATCTCCGACTCTTCTCAGTTACCGATGACATTCGGGCCGGTTTGACCTTGCTGTTATCTCCAGTTGTATATCTCGCAGATTACCCAAATCGAACTGCCGAGGACGTCAGGCAAACAATTAAATCCCGCGCGGAACTGCAAACCGAAATCACCGCTTTAAGAGAACAGTTACTCTTACTTAAGGCTAAAACTGAAAAAATGGCCGCCTTAACTGCGGAGAATAACCGCCTAAGAGACCTATTAGGCTCGGCAGCTAAGCTACAGGACAATGTGCTTGTGGCTGAGTTGATAGGTGTTGATCCAGACCCAGAGCGACATGAAGTGATTATCGACAAAGGAACAAGTTCGGGGGTTGTTAT
>CAXRCG010000062.1:0-12211 GCA_964228885.1 Pseudomonadales bacterium
TTGTGTCTGACTCTAGAAGATGAAACTAACAATATTAATGTTGTTGTCTGGTCACGTATATTTGAGCAATACAGAGCCGCTGTCGTCCAAGGCAGGTTATTAAAGATCAAAGGAGTACTGGAACGGGAAAAATCAGTAATCCATGTGGTCGCTGGACATGTTGAAGATCTAAGTACGTATCTCGAATATTTTTCATTGAAGTCCAGAGATTTTCGCTAATAATAAAAGTACAAGGCTGGCAGAAATCACCGAGCACCTCCGACAGCAAAAAAAGAGATTTATTAGGGGGGCTAAATACGCGCAGGCCAATTGATCAACGGGTCTTTGTTACCACGCTACGAAGTGAAAAAGGCATCAGCACTGAGATCAATTGCTACGGAGTACAATACGAGCATTGACCCTGCCTGGGAGTTCTTCCCTATCGATAGAAATCTGGCGTACCGATATACCTGATTGGGATTGCGAGTCAAGCCATCTAATAAGGTCATTAAAGCTGACATCATCGAACCAGACACTAACAGCATCGCTACCTTCCGGCTGCAATCGATTGGGTTTAATACGAAATTGCTGGGCAGTGCGAGAAACCTGAGATAACAATGATTGTCCTGTTGGTGCCGTTGTGGAATTACCTGATGAAGCACGCGCGTCTTTTTCCGTCTCTCGCATACCCTGCAACATCTCTGATTGCCGGTTTAACTCGTCCTGACTCGACACTTTAAAATCGTGGAGAGGTTGCCAAATAGCAAAATAGAAGGCCAATATTCCAAAAAACACCAACAACACGACCACCGCTATGCGATCCCGCGATCCGAGAGACAGATATTGGCTACGTAAGTTTTCTACCATTGGGTTACTCACAGTGGCGCCCTATTTCCATGCTATCTATCAGGATCCTTTCAACCGACATTCTTCTAGTCACCATCCAGGGCCTTCACTTTAATGCTGCCACGCACTGCGTTGTTTTCCTGGCTGATAGTGCCAATCTCTGCATCGAGACCAAGCTTACTTAGCGTTTGGGAATAAAGTACGAGCTGCTCGCTCCTGGGCGCCTCAAGTTGCAGAATCAGATCCCCCCGATTTTCATTGAAATTTACGTTGTTCAGAATAAGACTTGAACCCGCAAGGCTGCCGGCTGCAGCACTAAAGAGGCCAACAAACTGATCTCCCTTGTCCGATTTCCCCCCCCGCAGATGCGACTGCCAGCGACGTCTGATATCGGTGACATTGCGATCTCGTGGGAACACATCAGCATAAAGCGCGCGCGCTTCAGCTTCATAGCGCGTCGCTGTCATATCGAGATATATCGCCTGGCCCGTTATCATAATAAGATGCAGAAGTAGCGCGCAACCAGATAACATGGCGACGGAGCGCCAGATGCTAGAAGTTTTTGAGCTCTTTCTCTCAACTTGGTATTTGCCCTGAAGCAAATTAATTGTCTTCTCATTAAAATTTCGGCAAAGAAACTCGAAAGCAGAAAGCTCGATCGGCTGAATTTGTATCTCAGTATCAAACTCTGCGACCATCTGATTAACAGCCAAATCTATCTCTGATTGCATCTCAGGCAACAGCCAAAGATCCAAGCTCGCTCTCTTATCCTCATGAAGGAAACTAACGCCACTCGCTAATTGCCCGCGATCGAGAAAATACCCTTTCTCATCATCCGTTCGCATCAGCACCTTGTCCCGCTCGATCAACGCCGTGGTTCGCGGTTCTGAACGATCTGAAAACAATGGGATCTGAAGTGCATCTATCGCTACAAATGAAGCAGGTATGCCCATATCAACAAGCCTGTCTAACCAACTTTCAAACAGGCTCTTTGAGACAACCGCGACGGAAATATCACCGTTATTTGCGCGTTTTCCCAGCGCGAAATGACAATCCTCAGTGTCAACCGCAAGACTTTCCTCTATTGCATAGGGAACGGCTTGCTGTATCTGCCTTGGCTGTTTTGATGGGATATTAACTTGGTGCAGAGTAACGCATGAGGCACTGATTAGCACAATGACCTCTCCTTCCCATTGCCGTGCCTCGACAAGTTCCGCTAGTGAATCAAAATCACCCGAGCCCCGGGCGCTTACTTCCTTTTCCGCCGGATCAAATAGAGACCATTCAACGCCTGACTCTGACAATCTTAAATATAGGTTTTCTAGCATGTTTATTACATTGCCAATGATATGCGTGGAAATATGAACATTAAGAGGAACTTGCCTCGGTATCGATCGCCGATACTACAGGATAGATTTTCTTACTGGCATCTCGATAGATAACGCGCAGACTGCCATCTATTGGATTTCGTTGAATAATACTCGTCAAGTACCCAAACCTGTCATCAACTCTTGCCCTCACACTCACCTTGAAAAAACCTGATTGTACACTAAGTCCATCAGGAGATATCCCCTGACCAGCTAGACTATCATCCTGAAGAAAAGACTCAACCGAGTCGAAACCCTCTCTTTCGTTTCTATTGACAGTAAAGGCCTCTGCGAGCTCGGGCGAAAGCGCACTCCCCGCTATTGCCTGAATCACGCCGCTTGGCGCTGTATTCACGTTTATCAGACTAACACCCGCGGGCAGGGTCGTCACCAATGGTTCCAGCATTGAAAATGTACGGGCATCAATATCCAGTACAAGAAAGAGCTCAGTTAAATCGAACATTGGTGTATCACCGGTTCGATAAGGTCGTTCGAGGCCCAGATAATCGAAATCTTCAGCGCCTAATTGAGTGACATCCTGATTATTGTCTATCCAGTCCTTGATACGATCCGCAAATACCGGATCGATACCCTGCTGACTCAGCAATGATCGAAACCTTTTCATGGCCAACGCTGTTGATGCTGCATTGACAACACCACTTCTATTTTCGGTCGAATTCCTTCTAGGGCTATCTGCAGTCTGTACATTTTCGATGTCACGACTATTACCATATACGCCGCGACTAAACTGCGCCGAGGGCGCATCAATGAGAGAGTTCAGATTAAATTTTCCCTGGAGATCTTCAATCGACATTTCAATCTGACCGTCTTCAAATTCGAATTTTAAGTCGGGACTCGCCCATTCTTCAGTTAGAACATCTTTTTGAGGATTATCCGTAAAGTCCCTATAAAGCATTTGTCGAGCAAGTTCCTCACCACCTAACGCGTACTGATGGACTTTGCTCTGATCAAAATAATTGCGCGCACGATTAATAGAATAATGCTGCTCAGTGGTCATCTTAACCCCCAGCACTGTCGCAATAACAACAACCAGCAAAATCGAAATTAACGCAACACCTCTTGCCTTACGCGGCTGCGCGATGAATCGGGTTTTAGCGGCGGACATTCGCGTCTCCTCTATTAGCCCGCCTGCCAGTTTCAGAATCTTCACGATTGCGATCTTGGTCATCAGGACTACTTGTCGCTTTGCCCTGAGATTCTAGCGCGTTCGCATCAGCAGTCATGACAACCGAGTAAAGCTTTCGGAGTTCGCCCAACTTTTTATGGGTAATGAGTATTTCGACTGCCCTTGGCAATCGAGCACCATTTTCAAAATCAGGCCAAGTATCGACAAAACCACCTTCACTGCTCATCAGATTGACACGAAAATCTTCCACTTCTGTCAACAAGCGCTGCGTGATGGGTTCAGAATCCTCTGCACGGTCCAACACTAACCAAAAATGTCGCTCGAGTTCATTATCATCATTCAGCCCATACGCGACACGCTGCATATTACTTCGGGGCAATCGTGCAGGGTTATTCCAGCCAGATCTTGAAAACTCGACATCATAGTCGCCGGTACCAACAATGAGCGGAGGTAAGGGCTCACCATAAGCATCCCGCACTTGTCGATCAGCCAAATGAGAGAAATCTCTTTGCATCACGCTAAACGCCCGAGAGGCGCTACTCATGATGCCGTTGCTTTGATTGGTGATTTCCCTTGTATCAATAATTGTTCGCAGAAACTGATGAGCACTTAACCCGATTACAGCAAATATCGAAAATGCAACCACAACCTCGAGGAGCGTAAAGCCAGATTGCCTTTTAGGAGTTGAATCTGATTTCCGGTTCAATCGCGACATCAGTATTTACCTATGAAGCCCGCAAGTCTCGCTACTTCTGCATCTAAATTCTGTTCGTCGAATACTGTCACCTCTACCCTGCGCATATCCGGATTCTCTGTTGATTCGACTTGTATCTTAAGCTCCCAGTCTCTATTGGCCATGGTGACAGTTTCTCTATCCGTACCGACTGAAGGGAAAAACTCTTCAGTCCGGGGCGCACTTCGCAGCTCCTCAAGTTCGTTTTCAGCCAACCAATGCCCAATGGTGCGATCCTGAATACTGAGGGTCTGAATAACGGAATTTGATGCGTTGCGAATAAGCGCGGTCGAGGCCACCGCAAAAATTGCTACGGTAATCACAATTTCCAGAAGTGTAAAACCGGTCTGTTTTCTCATGAACCCCCCAACTCAAGTCCTTCTCTCTATTTCCACGAGGCCGACTTTAGTCCCTTTTTTTCTTCTAACTCATCTTGCCAGGCCAACTCACTATAGCCGTCTGATACCAACGTTCTGGTTTTATCGCGACCCAAAGCAATTGTAATTTCAAACGGCGTCATTTCCCCGCTGGACAACAAGAGTATACGAGGCGCGTTCAGGACCGACGACTCTTCGTCTTCCTCATCAGACAAGATAAGCTCGTTATCCTCGATAGTAGTTTTAAGCAGAATGCCATTCGCTAACTTATGCTCTGCATAGGGCTTGGTTGTCAGTTTTGTCCAATTTTGTTCAATTTCGTTGTAAACAAAGAATGAATAGTTGTCTTTATCCGTATCCAGACCATATTCAGAGGCCCGGGTAAGAGACTCCTCCCGGATAAGCTCGATCACCGTTTTTAATCGCAAACTCTCTTCATCAAAATCACTATTTTGGAAAGAACTTGGCAAGCTAGTCACAACAATACCTGACATTACAGACACAATTATCAGGACAACCAAAATCTCAACCAGCGTAAATCCCGACGCCTGATTAAACCTCGATGGCGACCCGCTATTAAACATGCTATTTAGAGTTCTGAGTAACGAACATCTGCATCCACGCCCTCGCCACCTTCCTTGCGATCAGCACCATAAGAGTAAAGGTCGAAAGTTCGCTCTTCGTTAAAGTAACCATAGGGTTCACCCCAAGGGTCTCGGGGTAGCTTTTTGAGATAACCGCCCGGACTCCAGTTACGAGGCTCGGGGTAACCGGAAGGCTCCGAAACTAGCGCATCTAGATTCTGATCCGTACTTGGGTAGTTGCTATTGTCCAGTCGATACAACTCCAGTGCATTCGCGATAGCGTTGATATCGGATTTAGCAGCTTCAACCCTCGCTTCATCGGGACGGCCGATAAAATTAGGTACAATTAACGCTCCAAGGATGCCGAGGATAACAACTACCACCATAATCTCGATAAGGGTAAAACCTTTTGCGCTGACCATTTCGAATTGACCGTTCAGTGACGTTTTAACTTTCTGTTTCATAGGGTTCCTGTTTTTAAAATATAACCATTACAAATAGTTTTGTTATTTTTTAGCCAACGAGCTGGTTTAGGTTGATGATGGGTAAAAGTATCGCCATCACAATGACAAAAACACCACCACCCATCATCAATAGCATAAATGGGCCAAACAAACTCAACAGTACACCCATAATCATTTCCACATCCTGTTGCATGTGGTGTGATACGCGAACGAGCATCTCATCAAGTTCACCGCTGGATTCACCGCTGGCAATCATGTGCAACATCATTGGTGGGAAATACCCACTTTGCTCTAACGCCACGTGCAGACTGGTACCTTCACTTACCTTTACTGTTGCTTCAGAGACTTTTTGCTGTAGCCATGTATTTGAGAGTACTTGCCCTGATATTTTCATGGCATCTACCAAGGGCACGCCGCTGGCGGACAATATTGCCAAGGTACTGGAAAACTGCGCAGTATTCATACCTCTGCTGAGTTTGCCTACCAACCATATATGGAGTATTCGTCGATCCCACACCAATCTGATAGATGGAACCTGTAACGCGCGTTGCGCACCGACTATCAGCATGATCACTAAGACAAAAATTGCTGCTCCCCAGTTCACGATAAAATCGCTAAGAGAGATGATAAAAATAGTTAAGCCTGGCAATTCCTGCCCGGTATCTGCAAACACTTTAACGATGTCAGGTACAACATAGCCCAACAAACCCGCCAGAATCGCAAGGGTCAACCCAAACAATATGATGGGATACACCATTGCCTGTTGAATTCGCTGCCTAGACTCATGCTGCGACTCGGTAAAATCGGCAAGTCGATTCAAAACCAGATCAAGATGCCCAGCGGACTCTCCCGCTGCCACCGTAGCACGATACAAATTCGGAAATGCTCTAGGATATTCCGCCAGACTATTTGCGAGAGAATAACCTTCCATGACCTTGGAGCGCAGCGCAGCTAGCATCGCTTGCGTTTTAGGGTTCTCACTCTGTTTCGATACAGCAAGCATTGCCTCTTCAACTGGGAGCCCAGCGGCGATAAGCGTTGCCAGTTGGCGGGTCACCAATGCCAATTCACGCACAGACAAAGACGGCTTCAGAAGATTGGTAAAAAAGTTGTTAGATGCCTTCTCTTCCCGAGTAACATCGACCGTAAGAGGAGACAAACCTTTATCGCGCAGAATTTGCCGCGCCTGTCGAGAACTATCAGCCTCAAGTGTACCTTTTTCTTCACGACCTTTGTCGTTAAGCGCGATATATTGAAACGCTGCCATGACCTAGCGCTCCACCCTAGTCTTCCATCGTTACGCGCAAGACTTCATCAACCGACGTACTGCCGTCCAGAATTTTCTCTCTACCATCGTCACGAATACCACCTGTTTTCGTTCTCGCATATTGCTCAAGGTCGAGCTCAGAAGCACCATTGTGGATCATGCGCCTGAACTCATCGTCTATCACAATAACTTCGTAAATGCCTTGTCGACCTTTGTAACCCTCATGGGCACACTTTTCACAGCCTACCGCCCGGTAAAGGGTTGGAGGCTCTTCTAATTTTAGAAACTCACACTCATATGCATCTGCCTGGTAGGCTTGGCGACAATGTGGACAAAGTAATCTAATCAAACGCTGTGCCACCAACCCGACAATACTGTTACTCAGCAGGTAGGGTTGAACGCCCATATTTGCTAGCCGTGTCAACGCGCCTAAAGCGGTGTTCGTATGGATCGTTGAAAGTACGAGGTGTCCTGTCAGACTTGATTGAACAGAGATATCGGCGGTTTCGAAATCGCGTATCTCACCTACCATTACGACATCGGGGTCTTGACGCAGAATCGCCCTTAGCCCTTTAGCAAAAGTCATATCCGCTTTAACATTAACTTGGGTTTGGCCAATACCTTCGACATCATACTCGATGGGGTCTTCAACAGTGAGGATATTTCTGGAACGATCATTTAGTTGATCAAGGCAAGCATAAAGCGTTGTCGATTTTCCCGAGCCCGTCGGACCGGTGACCAAAATAATACCATGGGGCTTTTGAACCAAGGTTCTCATAGAAGCAAGATTGAAAGCACTCATACCCATATGGGTCAAATCTCTTCTACCCTCCTGTTTGTCTAGCAGGCGCATGACAACACGCTCACCATTGCTCGCCGGTATCGTCGAAACTCGTACGTCCACTTCCTTACCTGCCACTCTGACCGAAATTCGCCCATCTTGCGGTAACCTTTTCTCGGCAATATCGAGTTTTGCCATCACTTTGATGCGAGACACTAATAACGGTGCAAGCGCTCTGCGAGGACTGACAACCTCTCGGAGTACGCCATCAACGCGGAACCGGACGACGAGTCTCATTTCATAAGTTTCGATATGTATATCCGAGGCATCGACCTTCACTGCTTCGGTTAATAGGCTGTTAATTAACTTGATAATCGGGGCATCGTCTTCCTGTTCCAGCAGATCACCTGTTTCCGGAATCAGATCAGCAAGACTGCTCAAGTCCATCTCTTCCCCTAGCCCCTCTATCATTTGCATCGCCTCGCCCGAATCATTCTGGTAGGTCAAGGTAAGCTGGCGATCGAATGAAGGCCCATCGACTTCCTTCAGCGCAATTTCCCCACCCACATACCGCCGAACTTCAGCCAGTGCCCCAATGTCAAATCCTGATTTGTAAATCACATCGGATTGACCTTCAGCTTGAGTTGCCAGAACAATAACGCCATGTCGCTTAGCGAAGGAAAACGGCAACCGAGTCTGACGCGTTTGTTCACTCATAAAATTTCTCTATATCTGGTGTATCGCATTGTTTTTTATTTATTTTTTCCTCTCTGAGTTTAACAAATAGATAGCATCGTATCGACAACGCAATGGCATAATCGATGAATCCTTGATGGTGTTGGGTAACTTCATGCACTTTCAACGTTTTTCCAATCAGCAACCCGCGAAACCTGAGGCATAAACCTTGGCGGCCTTTAAATGAGCCAAGAGATCTCAGAATACCAGATAAGTCTTCTCTATTTGCGCAATCCGGCTTACCATAAGCAACAATTATGAGAGCTTTAAAAATTATTTGGCGTATTAATTCAAGCTTTTTCATGAATTGTGCGGCAACCCATACAGACGACCCTTACTAATCATTATGAAACTTTCAGACATTGACCTAAACTTGTTCGTCGTTTTTGATGCGATTTATACCGAGGGTAATTTGACGCGCGCCGGAGATATCATCGGTATCACGCAGCCCGCTGTTTCCAATTCCCTTTCTCGTCTACGGAATATGTTTGACGATCCGCTGTTCGTTCGCACCGCAGATGGCATGGTACCGACACCAGTGGCACAGAACATCATCGGATCTGTGCGACAAGCACTGGGGTTAATGAGAGCCAGCGTCCAGGAAAGTGAATCTTTTGACCCTCGTAGCTCAGACAAACGATTTCGCGTCTCAATGACAGATCTCAGCCAATCAATTCTGTTACCGTTTATTTTTCGACGCTTGAAGAGGGACGCACCCTCGGTTGAAATCGATTGTTACCATGTCCGACGCAGAGACATGAATATCGAGCTCGCGTCAGGTAATTTGGACCTCGCGATCGATATCCCCTTGACTCCTGATCCGCGCATCAAACAAGCCCCCCTATTTTCGCATCCCCAGGTTTGCCTTGTGCGCAGCGATCACCCAGAGATTGGAGAAGAGCTTGATCTTGATGCCTACCTCAACCTCAACCATATACAGATATCAAGCCGACGCGGCGGTCTCGGTCACGTTGACCTTGCACTAGGTAAAATGGGGAAAAGACGACAGATTTCGCTGCGAACCCAACATTATCTCGCCGTATCTGAACTGGTATCACGCACTGATTTATCCCTCACTGTGCCTCAAATCTTTGCTGACTTCCTCGCTAGCCAATTGCCCGTGCGCTACTTGCAGCTACCATTCTCAGTGCCTAACCTTGAAACACATCTCTATTGGCATGAAAGCACTGACCAAGATCAGGCAAATCGCTGGTTAAGAGAAGTGATACTCGAACTACATGAAAAACTTCCCTGGAAATAATCCGAAATGAAATTTGTAGGTAAGCATATTCTCTCGGTTTCCGAATTTGACCGAGCGGCAATAGAGCGCGTTTTTACCGTTGCCGATCAAATGGAACCCTACGCTCAGCGTAAAAAAGCAACCCGTGTGCTTGAAGGCGCAATTTTAGGGAGTATGTTTTTTGAGCCAAGTACACGAACGAGGGTCAGTTTTGGCTGCGCCTTTAATTTACTCGGTGGAGAAGTTCGTGAAACCACCGAGCTAAAAGCCACATCGATCGCCAAGGGTGAATCCTTTTACGACACAGCAAGGGTGTTGTCTGGCTATAGTGACGTGATTGTCATGCGACATCAGATTGAAGGCTCCGTCGCAGAGTTCTCAGAAGCTAGTCGCGTGCCGGTAATCAACGGTGGAGACGGCGCTAATGAGCATCCTAGCCAAGCATTGCTTGATCTCTACACGATTCGCAAAGAACTTGCCGCAAAAAACAAGTCAATCGATGGACTAAGCATCTCGTTAATCGGAGATCTGCGATTTGGTCGCGCCGTACACTCTCTTTGTAAATTACTCAGTCTGTTCAAGCATATTCAATTTAACCTCATCTCACCCCCCGAACTTAGCCTGCCAGACGAATATATCGCAGCGATGAGAAACGCCGGCCATCATGTTAACCAGTCCATTGAGCTTCAACCGAACATTAGTAGCGCTGACATTCTCTATGTCACTCGCACACAGGAAGAACGTTTCCCAAACCAAGAAGAAGCAAATAAGTACAAAGGGCTTTTCAGACTCAATCAGGCTGTCTATACCCAGTTTTGCGAACCAAACACGGTCATCATGCATCCGCTGCCGCGCGATTCTAGAGCAGCAGCAAACGAACTGGACAACGACTTAAATGAAAACCCAAACCTCGCTATTTTTAGACAAACCGATAATGGTGTAACCATAAGAATGGCGCTGTTTGCGCTCATTTTAGATGTGGTTAATCAAGTCGATGCCCATGCTAAACCGGTTAACTGGTATACCGCTAAACGCTTTTAGATAATCGAGCCAATGGCTAAACTTTCGCTGCATTCAGCGTAGCAAAGTGATCAAACACTAGCGTTTCTTAGAAAATTAGAATTGACCATTCAGATGCTGCTGCTCAATCCGGTTCGTTGGAGCTTACAAAACTAAGCATCGTGGCAACAGGTCCTAATCCGGCAGATTTCATGGTAGGCTCGAGCCCTTAAAGCAAATCAGAAATAGACTACCAGCAAATTATGGACCGAAAATTACTCATTTCAATGCACCTGTATTTGGCTGCATTTTTCGCACCCGCCATTGTTCTTGTCGCCATCTCCGGTGGCCTCTACCTGATCGGCGAAAAAGGCGCGGTCGCAACAGAAAAAATATATGAGGGTTTACACCCGGAACTGGCTGCAAGTTCACCGACGATCAAAGCTGATGTTAGCGCACTGCTTGCTACTGCAGGGGTTAGCGACTACGACTTTGAGTATGTAAAAGCTGGTGGAAATACTTTTTATACTCGCCCCACATCCAGAGATCACTACATTATCAGACTCAAAGATGAGGGATCGCTGAGCGTCGAATTGGCACAGCCTAATTTTCAGGCTGCGATCATTGAGCTACATAAGGGGCATGGGCCCGGCGCGTTCAAAACGTTCCAGAAAGTGCTCGCAGTAGGACTCTTTGTGATCGTTATCAGCGGATTATGGTTAGGAATATCTGCACCTAGTTTACGAACTAAATCGCTTGCGACGACTCTAGCCGGCGGCATTGTAATACTGGTGCTTATCTTACTCTGATCATCTGCAGTTCGTCAGGATACTAGTATCCGGTAAACTTTCACGGTCACGTCTCAAGTTAAAACACTCGAACGGAATTTCGCCAAATGCATTTTTTTGATAAAGAAACCGCCGTAGCTAAATCCCGCAATGGCCTTTGGCGAGGGGTTGTCAGTCCGGAATGGAACATTGGAGACAACCCAAATGGTGGATACTTACTGTCACTTATTACGAGCGCCTTCTCGCGTGAAGTTTCTCATCCAGATCCGATTTCTATCACAACACACTATCTCAGACCTGGGCTACCGGACACCGAATTTCAAATAGAAGTTGACGTTCTCCGGGTCGGGCGAACCTTAACGAATGCCCGCGCAACGTTAATTCAGGAAGGCAAATCAAGACTTGAAGTCACCGCCGTATACGGCGATTTATCTGAATCCGTCGGTGTGAAAAACACGATCCCCAAGCCACCGCCAATTATTCCCCCAGAAGCGCAATGCGTCGATCGCAGCGGCGACTTGCAAAGCATTCAACTGCCGATAATGAACAGGCTGAATGTACGGCTTCATCCCGAACAAGTGAGTCCGGGTCAATCCGATACGCCGGTTATATCAGGCTGGATAGGTTTTAAAGACGACCGATCAACGGATACCAGGGCGCTGTTACTTTTTTGCGATGCCTTTCCGCCCTCTCCCTTCGGCCTTCTGGGTAATGTCGGCTGGGCACCAACCGTAGAATTAACGGTGCACATCCGACAACGTCCCGTGCCCGGATGGATACTCGGCGAGTTCAAGACAGACCATCTGGCAGGTGGCAGGATGATCGAAAGTGGCGCACTTTGGGATTCTACAGGCTCCCTGGTTGCTCAGAGTAGACAGTTAGGCTTGATTCTTAACTAGCTCAA
>CAXRCG010000063.1:0-31350 GCA_964228885.1 Pseudomonadales bacterium
AGGTGATCTGGGTGATCAGGTCACAGTTAAGGCAGGATACGGGCGTAACTACCTCGTACCACTTAAAAAAGCTGTAGTTGCCTCCGCTGATAATGTTGCTACATTTGAGGCCCGTCGCGCTGAACTGCAAAAAGTGGCGGATGAGAAGAAATCCGCCGCTGAATCCCGGGGCGAGAAAATCAGTGCGCTTGATATCACGCTCACGGCAAAAGCGGGTGAAGAAGGCAAGCTGTTTGGCTCAATCACTGTCCGAGATGTTGCGGAAGCAGTTAACGCCGCTGGCGTCGAGCTTGAAAAGAGCGAAGTTCGACTTCCTGACGGTCCACTGAGAGAATTAGGTGAGTTTGAAATTGACATACACCTGCATACGGAAGTTAATGTTAAATTGAAGTTGACCCTCGTACCGGAAGAGTAAAGTCCCGTAAGCATAAACAGCTGAGTAGATCTTGAGCATTGCCGAAGACGACACAAGCACCAGCCTGTTAAAGGTACCGCCTCATTCACTGGAGGCCGAATGCTCTGTGCTTGGTGGTCTGATGCTTGATGAGATGGCCTGGGATAAAATTTCTTCCGCTCTCACGGCCGATGACTTCTATCGCGGAGATCATAGAGTGGTCTTCAGAGTGATGGAGGATCTGGTTGAAAAAAACCAGCCGCTCGACATTATTACGATCGCCGAAGCCCTCGATTCTGTGAATGAGCTCGAAAATGTAGGCGGTATCGCCTACATTTCAGAGCTGGCAAACAACACCCCAACAGCTTCTAATATCCTTGCCTATGCACAAATTGTCGCCGAGCGCGCGACGGTTCGAAAACTAATATCGGTTGCCCACGAAATAGCTGACAGTGGCTTTAATCCTGATGGCCGAGACAGCGCAACATTGATCGATCTAGCAGAATCCAAGGTATTTAAGATTGGTGACGATAGGCCCAGCTCAGGCGGTCCGCAGGCGATTAGACCGCTACTAACCGAGGCGGTTGAGCGTATCGATCAATTGTTTCAGACCAAAGGCGCACTTACAGGGCTTAGCACTGGTTTTCGTGATTTGGATGACATGACGATGGGTTTCCAGCCCGGTGATCTGATTATTGTCGCCGGACGTCCATCAATGGGCAAAACCAGTTTCGCGATGAATATCGCTGAGAGCGCTGTAATAGCCGGCGAAAAACCGGTATTGGTTTTCAGTATGGAGATGCCGGCGGATTCTCTTATTATGAGGATGCTGTCATCTCTCGGCAGAATCGACCAAACAAAAATCCGAAGCGGTCAGTTAGCCGATGAGGACTGGCCGAGACTCACATCCGCAGTTACTCTGCTAAATGACAAACCGTTATTCGTGGACGATTCTGCCGCGTTAACGCCAAACGAAATGCGATCACGAGCCAGACGCGTTGCAAGAGAGCATGGTGATATCGGGTTGATCGTAGTTGACTATCTTCAGCTTATGCAAGTCTCCGGCGGCGGTGAAAACAGAGCAACCGAGATCTCTGAGATATCCCGATCTTTGAAAGGTATTGCCAAGGAATTTAAGTGCCCGTTGGTTGCACTGTCGCAGCTCAATCGAAGTCTGGAGCAGCGTCCAGATAAAAGGCCTGTGATGTCTGACCTGCGTGAATCTGGTGCAATTGAGCAGGATGCAGACGTCATTCTCGCGATCTACCGTGACGAGGTCTATCATGAGGACGCTGAGAAAGGTATTGCCGAAGCCATCATTCTAAAGCAACGAAATGGTCCTATTGGACGTAAAAAGCTGGCTTTTATCGGCCAATACACGAAGTTTGAAGATCTCGCTCAGGGGTATGGCGATTACGACGACTATGAGTAGTCTCCAGTAGTCCCCGGGAGAGATAGTTATCCCTGACACTCAATTTGGAACCAGTCGCCGTGGCACCAACCGTCAGTACCCCCGCAATGAATAACAAACCCATCGCTCACATTCACGTTGATAACATTCAGGCGAATCTAGACTTTGCCTGTGATAAATCGCGTGGAAGCAAAACCATGGCGGTGATAAAAGCTAATGCCTATGGTCATGGTTTAGAGCTGGTCGCGCCTCGACTAAAAGGTATGGATGCCTTTGCCGTTGCGCGGGTAGCGGAGGGGTTGGCATTAAGAACCTTGGGAATTGATATACCTATATATATCCTTCAAGGGTTTTTAGGCGAATCCGAATTATTGCAGTGTGCCGACAGTCAGCTAACGCCAATGATTCATTCAACAGATCAATGGCAGCTTCTAAGCGCGGCCGAAACTAAACTAAAAGTATGGCTCAAATTTGATTCGGGAATGCATCGGTTGGGGCTTACTGAGGCTGAGCTGGACATGATACTTAAAAGTCCGGGTGGTCCTTCCGTATTGGGCATCGCAAGCCATTTTGCAAATGCAGATGATCCCAGCCATCAAGAGAACCATGATCAGTTAAACGAGTTTCGGACAGTAACCGGTCAGCTAAGCTGCGAAAAGAGTATGGCAAATTCCGGTGCAATCCTTAGCTTGGGTTCCAGTCACTATGACTGGGTGCGCCCCGGCATTATGCTTTATGGCGGTTCATCCTCTGGTTTTCCCGATCCGCGATTGAAACCAGGTATGACATTGACTGCCCCTGTTTTGGCCGTGCGGTCGGTCGCTGCGGGTGAATCAATTGGATACGGCAGCACATGGAGAGCGAACGCCGCCGCTCGAATAGCGGTGTTAGGTATTGGATATGCCGATGGCTACCCCAGAGAACTACCCCCAGAAACACCTGTCGTCATCAAGGGTGAACGTTGCTCGATTGTCGGCAGGGTTTCCATGGATATGGTCATGGTCAAATTGCCAGCAAAGCTGGTGGTTCGAACGGGTGATCGGGCAGAAATGTGGGGCGGTCAACTTATTATTGACGAGGTGGCAACTCATATTGGCACGCTTGGATACACGCTCATGTCGAGTCTCACCGCCAGAGTTGAGAGGCGATTGTTCTCGCCGTCTTCCGCGGCTAAGATCGAAGTCGGCGTTGACAATAGCGAAACACATTAGGGAATTATATCTTGGCGAAACGTAAAACAGTTTACGTATGTGGTGATTGTGGAGCAGATTTTGCCAAGTGGCAGGGGCAGTGTCCCGAGTGCAAGGAATGGAACACCTTAACCAGTTTGTCAGTTGAAACGGCGGCGTCAGCTTCGCGAAAAAAAGGATTTGCCGGACAGTTGGAATCTGCTCAAACGCTTGCTGAGGTTTCTTCTGAGCAAATGCCTAGGATTACCTCCGGGCTTAAGGAGTTTGACAGGGTGCTTGGAGGTGGCTTGGTACCTGGTTCGGCGGTATTGATAGGCGGTAGTCCCGGCGCTGGGAAAAGTACGCTTCTCATTCAGATTATGTGCGAACTGTCGCAACAATATCCCGCGCTATACATCACAGGTGAGGAGAGCCTTGCGCAAATAGCCATGCGAGCCAAACGTCTGCAGTTACCGCTAGAAAAGCTGCAAGTAATGTCGCAGACAAATGTTGAGGCGATTTGTGCGACCTGGGATGAGCTGAAACCGCGATTATTGGTGATTGATTCCATTCAAGTGATGCACCTTGATGATGTTGAGTCAGCGCCAGGAGGTGTCGCTCAGGTGAGAGAAAGCGCATCCATGTTGATTCAACAAGCGAAGAAAACAGGCACAATCCTGTTGATCGTAGGTCATGTCACAAAAGACGGTAACATTGCCGGGCCAAGGGTGCTCGAACACATGATCGACTGTTTTGTAATGCTTGAAGGTGAAAACGACAGTCGTTATCGAACTCTCCGCGGCAGTAAAAATCGGTTTGGTGCTGTCAATGAATTGGGCATTTTTGCGATGACAGAGAGAGGGCTAATAGAGGTCTCCAATCCCTCCGCTATTTTCTTATCTCGTGGTGAGGAACCAACGCCGGGCAGCATTGTTATGGCGGTGTGGGAAGGTACGAGGCCGTTGTTGGTTGAAGCACAGGCATTGGTAGATGAAAGTGCACTGGGCAATCCGCGTCGGGTTGCCGTAGGTTTTGAACAAAACCGGTTAGCGATGTTGCTAGCCGTATTGCACCGCCATGGGGGGTTGCAGGTTGGTGATCAGGATGTGTTTGTGAATGCGGTCGGCGGTATCAGAGTTGCAGAAACGAGCAGTGATCTTGCGTTACTGCTAGCAATCGTCTCAAGTTTTCGCAACAGAGCGTTACCTGCAGATATGATTTGTTTCGGCGAGGTTGGCTTATCCGGAGAGATCAGACCCGTACCCAATGGTCAGGAGCGGTTAAGAGAAGCTGCCAAACATGGTTTCGCCCGTGCTATTGTGCCAAAGGGAAATTTGCCTAAGCAGCCGATACCCGGCATGTCCGTCGTCGGGGTTGGCAAACTTGGCGATGCGTTGGATGCAATTGAACGTTAGACTGGTGTGAGATCGAAACGGAGAACTGCCTAATGTCGAACAATAAGGAAATATCCATCAAAACACTGTTTTCTTTTGAGCACTGCCTTGAATGTATTGCTGCGCTTATTGCAACGGTAGGTTTGCTGGGCGTGCTGCAGACCTTTGTTATTGGTAAACATTTTTTGATTCCAACCATAATGCTTAGTGCCGTATTGCTATTCGGCAATCTTGCCTGGTGGGGTTTGAAGGGACAGAAGTGGGCAAAGTACTTTTTGTTCTGGGGTGCTTTCCTGCTCATGATGCACGGTTTTTTTGCGCTCTTCTGGGCGAAAAAGTATCGGGAAATTCTCGGTGGTGCATTCGAACCCACCTTTGCTGTATTGGTGGTGGTACTGGCGCTCTTTTGTTATCAATATGCCACGCGAAATAAGCTATTTAAATAGGTCTTTGCGGGCCCCTCACTTCAATGTGAACTTTTGACAAAAGGTTCTCCGTTGAAGCAGCGCTGATGCTGCTTAAGGGTGCGTGTGCGAAGACACCTCCTTCAAGCAAGTTTCTTGTATTTCATTCTTGTTGGGCCCTTGTCTCCGATTCGTTTCTTGTGATCCTCTTCGTATTCCGAATAGTTGCCATCAAACCAAACAGCTTTACTATCACCTTCGAAGGCTAGAATATGCGTTGCAATTCGGTCAAGAAACCAGCGATCGTGTGATATGACCATAACCGCGCCAGGGTAGGCCTCTATCGCTGACTCAAGGGCGCGTAATGTTTCAACGTCGAGATCGTTGGTTGGTTCGTCAAGCAACAAAAAGTTTGAGCCGCGCTTGAGTAATTTTGCCAGATGTACCCGATTCCGCTCGCCACCGGAAAGATCCCGCACGAGTTTCTGTTGATCACTTCCTCTAAAATTAAATCGGCTGACGTAGCCACGAGATTGTGTTTCGTAGCGACCGACTTGAAGAATCTCGTTGCCCTCAGAAATCTCCTCCCAAACATTTTTGTCGTCAGATAGAGAGTCGCGACTCTGATCGACGTAGCCAAGTTCAACAGATTCTCCCAAGCGTATCGTGCCACTGTCTGGCTTCTCGGTGCCGCAAATCATACGAAATAGTGTGGATTTTCCCGCACCATTGCCACCGATAATGCCTACAATTGCACCGGCTGGAACAGAGAAGCTAAGGTCATCGACAAGAAGTTCATCGCCAAAGCCCTTGCTCACGTTCTCTACCTCAACCACCATGTCTCCCAAACGCGGACCGGGCGGTATGTAGAGCTCCATGGTTTCACTGCGGCGCTGAAACTCCTGGCTGTTGAGCTCATCAAACCGGGCAAGTCTTGCTCGGTTTTTGGCGTGTCGTGCCTTTGGTTGAGTTTGCACCCATTCAAGTTCGGCTTTGATTGTTTTTTGACGCGAAGCCTCGCGTTTTTCTTCCACGGCAAGGCGTTTCTCTTTTGCGGCGAGCCAAGCTGAGTAGTTACCCTCGTAAGGTATGCCGTAGCCGCGGTCTAACTCAAGAATCCAGCCCGCTGCGTTGTCGAGGAAGTATCTGTCGTGTGTGATGGCAACCACGGTACCTGGGAAGTCCTTTAGATAACGTTCAAGCCAGGCAACACTTTCAGCATCAAGATGATTAGTCGGCTCATCGAGTAACAGCATGTCGGGGTTAGCCATCAGCAATCTGCAGAGCGCAACGCGGCGACGCTCACCACCAGAAAGCTTTGTGACATCGGCTTCGAAAGGCGGTAGACGCAGGGCGTCAGCCGCGACTTCAATTCTTCGTTCCACATCCCAGCCTTCGACGGCGTCAATTTTAAGCTGAAGCTCGCCCTGTTCCAGAAGTAAGTCATTCATCTCATCGTCTGACATGGGATCCGCAAATTTGTCACTGATCGCATTAAACTTTTCGATCAAAATCTGAATTTCGCGCATGCCGTCCATGACGTTCCCATAGACATCTTTTTTAGGATCAAGCTCTGGTTCCTGCGAAAGGTAGCCGATTTTCAAGTCTGGTTGCGGTCTTGCTTCACCTAAAAATTCCTTGTCAACGCCAGACATAATGCGCAATAGCGTCGATTTACCTGCGCCATTTAACCCGAGCACGCCAATTTTGGCGCCAGGAAAAAAAGACAATGAAATGTCCTTCAGAATCGTTTTATTAGGTGGAACGATTTTGCCCACGCGTGACATTGTAAAAACGTATTGAGCCATAGATAACATGTTCTTCTGGGTTGATGATTTAAATGGGTGCGTGAGAAGTAAGCAGAAAGATCTCTAAACCCATAATTTCTCTGAATAGAGTAAAATATCAGTTGCTGACAAGAAAGGATTTTCTGTGCATTGCCCATTTTGTAGTCATACTGAAACCAAGGTAATTGATTCGCGACTCGTAGCGGATGGAGACCAGATACGTCGTCGCCGGGAATGTCTTGAATGCGGTGAACGGTATACGACATTTGAAACCGCGGAGCTTGTGCTTCCTCGAGTGATTAAGAGTAATGGTAATCGTCAGCCTTTCGACGAAGACAAGCTTCGAAATGGTGTGCTCAGAGCGATCGAAAAACGCCCTGTGAGCATGGAGATGGTTGAATCTCTTATCAATCGTATAAAGCACAAATTACGTGAGACCGGCGAACCGGAAGTAAAGACCCGGAAGTTGGGTGAGTTTGTTATGGACGAATTAAGAGTGCTCGATGATGTGGCTTATGTTCGATTTGCTTCTGTCTACAGGAGCTTTCAGGATGTGAGTGAGTTTGCCAAGGAAATCCTGAAACTTGATCAGGAGAAATCGGTTAATCAAGATGAATAATACCAGACCTGTAGACGAGTATTTCATGGCGCAAGCGCTGCGCCTAGCTGAGAAAGGTTTGTATACGACGCAGCCTAATCCTCGCGTTGGTTGCGTGCTCGTTTGTGATGGAGTGCAAGTTGCAACCGGATACCACCTTAAAGATGGGCAAGGCCATGCTGAGGCAAACGCGCTTGCCGAACTTGAGCGTCATTTCGCCAATGCTGAGGTCAATACAGAGGCGCCAATCACTGCGTATGTAACATTAGAACCCTGTAGCTTCCAGGGAAGAACACCCTCATGTGCGCATGCGCTCGTCAACGCTGGCATTGATAGGGTTGTATATGCCATGACCGATCCTCATCCGGATAATCGCGGTAAAGGCTTGGAAGTGCTAAGAGCCGCTGGCATCAAAGTTGACGGCCCCCTAATGGAAGCGTCCGCTAGATCGCTTAATCCTGGGCATATTAAAAAATTTGAACAGGGGCTGCCCTACGTACGACTAAAGCTAGCTATGTCCCTTGATGGGAAAACTGCCCTGAAAAATGGGCAAAGCCAGTGGATTACTGGTCCAGATGCGAGAAAAGATGTGCAGAAGTTGCGGGCGAGAAGTTCAGCAATTGTTACTGGTGTCCAAACGGTCATTGACGATGATCCGCAGCTCACAGTAAGGGCCGACGATTTAAATGTTGATTTCGCTGACCTTTCCGCAACTGTTAACCGAGAAATAGTTGTGCTCGACTCCAATCTAAACATTCCAGCTGATGCAAGTGTGCTCAAGAATCCCAATACGATTCTTGTGTGTCTTGATCGCGTTTACCAGACGAGTGGAGTCGAAACCACCGAGGCAGGCGAAAAAAGCTTTTTGGGCACCCGACTCTGGTATACGGAAGCGAATGCTAATGGCAGGGTTGATCTGCACAGTGTGCTTCGGCAATTGGCAAAAGCTGGGTGTAATGAGGTTTTGTTTGAATGTGGTGCAACGCTTGCTGGCGCCCTGATGTCTGCGAGATTGGTCGACGAGGTGATTGTGTATATGGCCCCTAAGCTGATGGGAAATGAAGCAAAATCATTACTAAATTTTGCGTCTCCTGATAATATGCGGGACCTCGTGGAATTAGAGATAAAAGATATCAGGCAACTGGGTAAAGACCTGAGAGTCACTGCACAAATTAGTCCGCCAATTGGCGAAGATTAGTATCTATATCTGAATTAAACGGCGCCATCGTGGTCAGTACGATCAAGCAACCGTTAAACAGAGCAGACAAACAAGGAAAAGAAGATGACAAAAACAATTGAAGGGGATTTTTCAGTTTCTACTGCTAAATTTGCCATCGTGGTTGCCCGATTTAATGCCTTTGTTGTAGAAGGATTGCTAAATGGCGCTATAGATACGTTGAAGCGTCACGGTGTGGCGGACGAAAACATCACGATTGTTCGCGTGCCCGGCGCATTTGAAATGCCGCTAGCAACTCAAAAAGTAGCGCGGCAGGGTGAGTTTGACGCAATCATCACGTTGGGTGCGGTGATCCGTGGAGGTACGCCGCACTTTGATTTCGTCGCCGGTGAGTGTGCGAGCGGTATTTCTAAACTGGCGATGGAAGAATCTATGCCGATCGTTTTTGGGGTTTTGACGACCGACACGATTGAACAGGCCATTGAGCGTTCAGGTACCAAAGCGGGCAATAAAGGCGCAGATGTGGCGATGTCTGCTATGGAAATGGTTAGTTTGATGAGAAAACTTTCCTGATGAGTAAAAAGACGCCCGCCGCAAAAAGTCGGGCACGACGCTTTGCGTTGCAAGCACTCTATCAGGTGCAGTTCACAGAAGCGTCAGCGGGACAGGTTGAAATGCAATTTCGCCAAGACCATGACATGAAGCGCGTGGATACGGCGTTTTTCCACGATCTTGTGTCGGGCATTATGCATGCTCGCGGGGACCTTGAGCAGGAGATTGAAGTTATCATGCTTCAACGCTCAGAGGACATACCAGATTCAAATGAACAAGCCGACGATGGCGAAGCGCAAGAAAATGAGCCTAGGTCGCTCAAGGATCTCGATCCCGTAGCTAGGGCCGTGTTGCTCATCGGTGCATTTGAGCTTAGCAATCGAATAGAGATTCCTTATAAAGTTGTGCTTAATGAAAGCATTGAGTTAGCAAAGCAATTTGGCGGCGCTGAAAGTTACCGATTCGTTAATCAGGTGCTGGACAAGATGGCTAAGGTAAAACGTAAGGTTGAAGTTGATCACGGAGCTGGCCGGTCAGAGAAATGAGCGCTTCGATTGAAGAGTTCGACATCATAGAACGCTACTTCGCAGGAAAAATTGCCTGCGCTCATCCGAACATAGTCCTCGGTCCGGGTGACGATTGCGGCATCTTCACGCCGTTAGAGGGTCAGGATATGTGTATCTCTACAGATACACTGATTGCTGGTACACATTTTCCCCTACTATGCGCGCCAGATATTGTGGCGCACCGATCTATGGCGGCAAACCTCAGCGATCTTGCCGCGATGGGTGCGACACCATTTGCCTATACATTGGCGCTCACCCTCGACGCCGAAAGTGCTACGCATTCATGGCTTGACAGGTTTACAGATTATCTCGAAAAACTTGGCGGCAGATATGCGATATCGCTCATTGGAGGTAATCTTGCTCAGGGGAGTTTGTCGCTAACCTACACAGTATTAGGGCATGTGAGCGAAGGACAAGCGCTGCGGCGAAATACAGCTAAGCCGGGAGATGACATATACGTCAGTGGAACCCTAGGGGATGCTGCAGCGGGGTTAAGGTGTTTACAGAATTCAGAGTCGGCACCAGATAAAGAAACAAAAGCGCTTGTTGACCGCTACTATTTTCCCACACCGCGAATTGAACTGGGGCAGTCACTGCAGTCGATTGCAAGTTCGGCGATAGACGTCTCTGACGGATATGCCGCCGACCTTGCGCACATCTGCAAAGGAAGCGGTGTTAGTGCCGAGGTCCTGGTGGATGATTTGCCAACGTCAACAGCGCTCGTCAATTATGCCGGCGAAGCCGAGGCTCTTATGCTAGCGCTCAGTGGTGGTGATGATTACGAGCTTTGTTTTACCGCGAGACCCGAACATCGCGCAAGGCTTAACGGGCTTGCGGAAAAATTGAACCTCAGCATTACCCGGGTTGGCAGAATCACCGAAGCTAAAAACAATGAAGCTAGAGTGGTGTTTCTTGATCGTAATTCCAACGAGATAACTCTGGTGCGCCCCGGTTATCGCCATTTCGGATAACTAAATTCGTTTACATGATCGTGTGTGGAACAAGTATTAGGTATGAAAGAAAGGACGTACAAAACTTTTACAAACCTTTGGTACTTTCTTGCGCTAGGGTTTGGCAGCGGACTGGCCCCCAGAGCGCCTGGTACTTTTGGTACATTAGCGGCGCTACCGGTATATTTCGCAATCAGTCATCTCAGCCCTGTCGTCTACGCCCTCTGGGTGTTTTTGGCTTTTGTGTTTGGGGTCTGGCTCTGCGGACATGTTGCAAAGGATATGAAAGTGAAAGATCCGGGTTGCATTGTCTGGGATGAGTTTGTTGGACTCTGGATAACGCTTTTCTTGCTTCCCGCTGGTTGGTACTGGATCTTTATTGGATTTGGCCTGTTTCGATTGTTTGATATCGTGAAACCGTGGCCTGTAAGTTGGGCAGATAAGTCGCTTACAGGTGGTATGGGTATTATGGTCGATGATGTCCTCGCAGGTTTTTATGGGCTTGCGTGTATTCAGCTGGCCAGTTTTTTGATCGTTACCTACTTTTGATGATGAGCAATGAATTGAGCGTTGATGAATGAATGCAATAGTAGGTAAAGTTTTTTATTTACCGCTAGCCGCGCTGATGCTGGTCAACTCGGCTGCGATGGCAATCGAGATCGAAGTAATAGGCCTTTTTAAGAATGCAGCGCTTGTAAATATAGATGGCGAACGCAGGTTACTAAAAGCCGGTATCGAAAGTGTAGAGGGCGTTAAATTGATTCAGGCTGACGCCAGTGGCGCCACTGTGCTTCATAACGATGAAAAAATTGAACTCGAGCTATCGGGCAAAATTACCACAACCTTTGGAAAGCCAACGAATAAGACGGTGCAGATAGTAGGCAGAAACAATCAGTTCAGGACTCAAGGCGCGGTAAATGGTCGATCAGTTGGTTTTCTCGTTGATACTGGCGCAACTATTGTGGCCATGAATAGCTATCAAGCAGAAAATTTGGGTTTGGCATATGAAGTTGGCAGGTTTTCAAGGGTTGAGACAGCGGGCGGCGTGGTTGACGCCCATCAAATCTTTGTTGATTCGATCACAGTCGGTGGTATCACCGTGGCTAATGTTGAAGTTGCAGTGTTGGAGGGGCAGCATCCAACAGATATACTTCTGGGTATGTCTTTTCTGAAGCATGTTGAAATTCGGAAGTCTGAAGGATTGATGACTCTGGTGAGTAAACTGTAAAATCCGGGCCCTAGCATTCGCCCCGTATATCGCTGGCTGCTAGAATCAGCCCATTTGTTTATCGGAGTCACTCTTGAGCGTCATCTATATTGCAACATCCATTCTTCCGACACCCTGGGGAGACTTCAAAATTCATGGTTTTGAGGATGCTGAAACAGGACAGGAGCACATCGCCATTGCCATGGGTGACTTTAGCAGCGATGAACCCGTGCTGTGTCGAGTACATTCCGAATGTTTGACTGGTGACGCTCTTTTCAGCCAGCGATGTGATTGTGGTTCACAGCTTCAAACAGCAATGCAGCGAATTTCAGAGGAGGGTCGAGGCGTTATCCTTTATCTTCGCCAAGAAGGAAGGGGCATAGGTCTGATTAACAAGATCAGGGCTTATACATTGCAGGATCAAGGGGCAGACACCGTAGAGGCAAATGAAAGGCTGGGTTTTGATGCTGATCTAAGGGATTACACGGTATGCAAGAATATGTTTGCACATTTCCAGATTGAGAAGCTTCGCTTGATGACAAACAACCCTCTGAAAGTTAACGCGCTGACCAAACTTGGCCTTGAAATTGTTAGCAGGGAGCCTATCGAAACGGGGCAGAATCCAAGTAATGAACGCTATCTGGCGACCAAAGCAGGCAAGTTAGGGCACTTGCTGGGAAACCGGGAGTAGGTTTTGCTCGATCGCAAGTTTGATGCCTGCTCTGTCAAGTCCGCAGGCTGCTAGCATGCTAGAAGGTTTGTCCTGAAGAATAAACGCATCGGGAATGCCTAGGTTCAGCGTTGAAATTATTGTTCCGCTGGCATTCAGATATTCATTAACAGCGGAACCGGCGCCACCCTGAATCGCATTTTCCTCGACGGTGACCAATAATTCGTGAGTCTTCGCTAGGGATTGAATCACATTCTCATCTAGCGGCTTCACAAATCGCATATCTACCAGCGTTGCCCCCAGCTCGTCAGCCACGTGAGCACAAACACCGACCATCGATCCAAATGCCAAAATGGCAATCCTGCTGCCTTCTCGCAGCATCCTCGATTTGCCAATGGGTAACGCGACCATATTTGACTCGACCTGTGTGCCGGGTCCCTTGCCACGTGGATATCTCACCGCCGCGGGTCCATTGTGGATAAAGCCCGTGTACAGCATCCGTCTGGTTTCGTTTTCGTCCGAGGGCGCCATCAATATCAGATTAGGCACGCAGCGCAGAAACGACAGATCAAAAACGCCAGAGTGGGTAGGGCCATCCTCCAACAGGCTGGCGCGGTCGATCGCAAACAGTACGTTAAGATCCTGAATAGCAACGTCATGTATCAATTGATCGTAAGCCCGCTGCAGAAAGGTGGAATAGATGGCGACCACAGGAAATATCCCTTGGGTGGCAAGACCTGCGGCGAGAGTGGTCGCATGTTGTTCGGCGATGGCAACGTCGTAATACCTGTCGGGGTATTTTTCCGAAAACTCAACAAGATCTGATCCTTCTTTCATTGCTGGTGTAATTGCAACCAGTTTTGGCTCGACATCAGCCATATCCGTTAGCCAGCGACCAAAGACATTCGAGTAGGATGGTGCATTATGCTGTGGCTCGGGTGCTCTCTTTTCCGCTTCGATTTTGGAAAGAGAATGTGTCCCTTCGGGTGAATCCTCGGAGGGGCCGTACCCTTTACCCTTTTGAGTAATAATATGAAGGAAGTTCGGTCCCTCGAGATCTTTAATATTTTGTAAGGTTGCGATCAAGGCTTCGACATCGTGACCATCAGTTGGCCCCATGTAATTAAGACCTAGTTCATCAAATAAAGTGCCGGGAACGACCATGCCCTTCATATGTTCTTCCGTGCGTTTGGCAAGTTCCCATGCATGGGGAATCCGGCTAAGAATTTTTTTGCTGCCTTCACGCATTGATAAATAAAGTCTGCTGGAGAGTATTCGGGCGAAATACTTCGCCAGTCCGCCGACATTCTTGGAAATGGACATGGCGTTATCGTTGAGTATGACCAAGATGTTTGCGTTGGTATCTGGTACATGATTCAGGGCTTCAAAAGCAAGTCCGGCAGTCATTGCGCCATCACCGATAACAGCGACTGTACGCTGGGATTTGTGATTCATTTTAGCGCCGATTGCCATGCCTAAGGCCGCGCTGATGGATGTCGATGAATGTCCAACCCCAAAAGTGTCGTACTCACTTTCGGATCTCAGGGGGAATGGCGCAATACCATCCCTCTGTCGCAGAGTCATCATTTGATCCTTGCGACCAGTTAAAATCTTATGAGGGTAGGTTTGGTGTCCTACATCCCAGACAAGTTGATCGTTTGGCGTGTCAAAAACATAGTGCAACGCAACGGTTAACTCAACGACACCCAAACCCGCACCAAAATGCCCACCGGTTTGGCCGACAGTGAAAACAAGGAAATGGCGCAGTTCGTCAACGACCTGTTGAATTTGCGAAAGCTCTAATGAGCGCAGAACTGCTGGACTCGTGAGTGTATCGAGTAACGGTGTATCTGGTTTTTGCTTGGGAATTTCATTGATCATAGTTGACGTAATTCTACACCATCATTCCATCTAATGGTCGCGTGATACGACAAATTCAGCAAGCGCGATAAGTTCAGCTGAGCCCTCACCCAGAGGTGCGAGGCTGGATATGGCTACTTGCCTCAGTTCTTCAAGCTGCGCGATTGCGGCATTGAGTCCATAGCTGGAGACAAAAGTCGTTTTGTCCTGCGCTATATCAGAGCCCTGAGGTTTGCCCATGACTTCGGCGACGCCAACAACGTCCAGAATGTCGTCTTTTACCTGAAATGCGAGCCCTAATGCGTAGCCGTATTGTTTTAAAGCCGTGGTAATCTCGGCTGGTGCAGAACCGATGATCGCTCCGGCCTCAGTACAAAAGGCAAAAAGGTCACCGGTCTTTCGTTGATGCATATTCTCAAGCTCAGTCGCCGATAACTGTCTAGTTTCAGCATCCATATCTATTATCTGGCCTGCAATCATACCTCGTGGGCCAGAGGCGCTCGCCAACGAAGCGACGAGCTTGGTTCTAGCTTCTGTGGTAAGTAAGTCATCACTCGCTATTGCTTCGTAAGCCATTGTTTGCATGGCATCGGCTGCAAGAATGGCGGTCGCCTCGTCAAATTGAATATGCAGCGTGGGCTTTCCCCGTCTGAGATTGTCATCGTCCATCGCGGGCAGGTCGTCGTGAATCAGCGAATAGCAATGAATGAGCTCAACGGCACAAGCGGTCGCATCGGCATGTGCAAGATCAGTGTTAAGCGCACGAACAATCATATAAACCAGCAGGGGACGAATGCGCTTGCCACCATTACTAATGCCATAATCGATGGCGCGAGCCAGTGGTGCTGGAATGTGTTTCCGGTTATTCGGCTGATCGACAATAGTCTGAAGTCTGCTGTCTATCCTGTCTTTGTAAGCCGGCGCGAATTGGCTAAAGGACTTAGTCATTCAAATCTAGAGCCTGTTCAGAAATCCCCTCTTGGCTTTCGATCAGTACTTTCACCTTTTGCTCTGCCTGCACCAGCGCCTGTTGGCATTCGCGGGTCAGTTTTACGCCTTCTTCAAAAGTTTTAAGTGAATCTTCGAGTGAAAGTTCGCCTGCTTCCATCTTTTCAACCAGCCCTTCGAGCTTGGCGAGTGATTCTTCAAAGGGAAATGCAGCTTTACGTGTTGCCATAGCAGGCTCTCAGTCTGTACTTGATAAATAAGTATTGCACCTTACTGGCGGCAACAGTTTGCGTCAATTCTCCAATTGCAAATGAGGGCTTTTCCGTTTCCGGGTAGAAGCGAAATCACGTCCAACTAGGCGCCTAAACGCAAGAATTTTTTGTCTGTTCTGATCCCGTGTTAGGTTTTAACGCCACGGAATAGGGGTTGACGCCGCTCTAGGCTGTTGATTGCCCGTGTTCGCTTGGCGCTAGCTTATAAATAACCCGGTTAATCCTGGGTATTTATGCATCTTTCTTCTCAAGGATATCTGGCCGAATCTAACCTGCATTCACGCTAAACGATTTTATTCTCCTTGAAATACAGGTTATGCTCCTCGGGTATGTTTGAGTAAAGGCACCGGCAGCCTGCCTGGTAAGACAAAATTAGGAATTTCTGGAGAAGATATGAAGTCTATTGCGATCACACTTATGGCGTTGATATTTAGCAACGCTGTTTTGGCTGATGCTGAGAAGGATATTGACTACCGTCAAGCTACTTTTAAGATAGTCGGAGGTCATATGAAGTCTATGGGGACAATACTTAAGGGGCGCATGCATCAGAGCGATTTAAAACTACATGCTGATGGCATTCGTGCGATGTCGACAATCGTACCAAAAGTGTTTCCTGAAGGAAGCGGTGATGGAAAAACAGAAGCGCTCCCAGCCATATGGGAAAAACCAGCGGAATTCAAAATGGCCCTGAACAAGTTCGTTGCGGCGGCTAGCGATATGGCCGAAGCGGTAGACAGCGGTGAGATGAGTGCCATTGGTCCGGCGATACAGAAACTAGGTGGTTCCTGCAAAGGTTGCCATGACAATTTTAGGGAATCGAATTAAATTGGGTTTAGGGGCAGAGCTGATACAAGTCAACAGCTCTGCTACCTCTGCACTTTGACGACGTTAAAGATAGTTAATAATCCAATAAACAAACCCTGAACAAAGCGCTAACAGTCCGATGCCGCGCAAGAGTAATATCGTCGTGCTCTCAGGTACCTGCTGATGTACTTCATCTTCAATTTTAACCTCAACCTGACCCGTAATCATCGGCTTCACAAGATTAGCTTTTCGTGCCACGCGATAAAAGATGATGGCAAAAATATGTAAGCTAATGAAACCAACGAGAAGCCATGAAATGGTTTCGTGTAGTCCCGTTAATGACCGACTTTGGTCGTAATTGACGAGATGAGTCAACGGGCCTTCCAGCATAATATCATCGTTAGTGAACAGCCCAGTTAGTCCCTGCCCTAAAAGCAGTAGCAGCATGATAACCACACTTAGTCCGCCAGCAGGGTTGTGACCGATGGCGGTTTTTTCGGTAGAATTTTTCAGTGAGCCAAGATACTTTGCTATTTTTGTTGGTGATTGAATAAAGTGACTGAAACGGGCATATCGCCCGCCAAAAAACCCCCAGAGTATTCGAAAGATGATCAGCGTTAGTACTGCGTAACCGCTGTACATATGATAATCCATCAGATCGAAACCACCGGTTTTTCCCGAATAAAAAGAAAAACAAAATAATACAACCAGGCTCCAATGGAAGAGCCGGACAGGTATATCCCAGACATGAATTGTTTTGCTTCTATTTTCGTCCGACACCTTGAAGGGTCCGCTGTGATTCGTTGAAACTGCCGCCCAATTTTTGTGAGGCAGTGATTGCCAATATCATATTCGAGAAAACGGCCCGGGTAAAACGCTTAGCTTTCCATAATCATTGGAAACTCGGCGCCGCGCCGAGTACCTTTATGTTGAGGTTTTCGAGCTGGTCAGTTTCTCTGATCTTCCAGCCAGACGATACGTTCCCCGATGCCCGAGAGGCGAGCAATCTCATAGTGACAACGCGTCGGACAGGCTGGCCATTCAAAGTTGCAAGAAACTCGACAGAAACCTCGGACATGCTGGCCGGACTTGTGTTGAAGAGCCTGGCAAGTAGTTCTCTGTCGTCGGACAGCTGTGGTTGTATCGTTAAGTATTTGATCGGATTGTCAGCCACGTCAATTTTCAGGAAAGCGTTGCCAGCTTTCCTACCGACGCTACCACCTGCTGACATTGCGGATTCAAAGTAAGACTTTGCCTTTGATCGGTCACCCAGGCTGAGAGATATTTCTCCAAGCGCATTGGCAGCCACAGCAGTCGGTAATAGTTCATTGCTGCGAGTCAAGTCCTCCCGGGCAGCCTTCACCATGCCTTGTTTTGATTTAGCGAGCCCGCGGCCTAGATAGTATTGATAGTAGCCATCGTCCCTTGCCAGCGCAGTAGAAAATGCCTGGTCAGCCTCCCTATATTTTTCTTGCGCAAGCAGGATGTCGCCCTTTAAGCCGTAAAATCTGGCTTCCTCAGGTTCAAGTTCAATAGCCTTAACGAGATTCAGATTCGCAAGCCTGAAATCATTTTTCTTTGCCAAGGCCGCGGCTTCGTCAAAGGCGTCGTAGGCGGGTTGCTTATCAGCAAGGTAAGCGGTTTTCGTCATGTATCGACGCGCATTAACTTCCCCCTGAACGCCGAGCTCAGCAGCGGTTCGTTTGTTAGCGTTAACTCTATCGATCGAGGGTGGGTGGCTGGCGAATAGTCCGTCTAGCCAACTTGACTGGCGTCCCTCCGAAAGTTGGACAAAGGTTTCTTGCAGGTTAATGGCAGCCGCAGGGTCGTAGCCGGCGCGCGCCATATATTGCATGCCATAATAATCAGCCTCGAGTTCGGCGTTGCGGCCATATTTCGTGCTAATGAGTTGGGCGCCAAGCTGCGCACCGCCGACAATATAGTTCGCATATTCGGAATCCGCGGTTGACAGCTCAGTCGCGGTGAGCAATCCCTGTAACAACATCCCTCTTTGCATGGCATTTGCGCCATGTTTTGCGGCAGCATGGACAATCTCATGGCCTAATACCGCTGCTAATTCTGCCTCGCTGTCCAGCTGCATCAGGAGCCCTCGATTAATGGCAATTTTTCCGCCCGGCAGTGCCCATGCGTTCGGGACCGAATCGTTAATCACAATAAACTCATACGGCAGTTGTCGATCACTGACGGCGGCAATACGCTGACCGACCTCGTTCACATAATCAGTCAGCGCTGAGTCCACCGAGTAAAGACCCCCTTGGGATTGTTGCGACGGCCCATATTGCTGATCGCCAATCGCTAGTTCTTGGCTTTCAGAAATAATGGATAACTCATTCTTGCCAGTCACTGGATTAACCGCGCAACCAGTAGTGAGTCCGCTGATCAAGACGAGTAAAAAGAATAGTCGGGTGATGCGCATGGGTAACTCAGTTTGTGTCTGTTGGAGTTGCAACATATTATTGAAATATGAGTATTTTGAAAATAGACAACATTATTTCCCGACTCGATGGCCATCAACGAGATTTAGAGGACGTAGGAGAGGGCACTCGAGAGGCGGCAGTCGCCACGATTTTGAGACCCGGGGCCCATACGGAGGCGCTTTTTATTCTCAGGGCAAGCAGAGAGGGAGATCCTTGGTCAGGGCAAATGGCGTTCCCTGGTGGTCATAAAGATCCTGAGGATCCTTCGATTCGCCACACGGCTGAAAGGGAGACTTGGGAAGAGATTGGGCTGGACCTATCAAGCCATGCGCGCCACTTGGGGGAGTTAGATCAGATTCGGGTTCGTCCGCGCGGACGGAATATCGATATGGTCGTCACGCCGGTGCTTTATGTGCTTGAGCATGAGCCAGCAATGCTTAATCCCAATCATGAGGTTGCAGATATACTCTGGGGATCTCTCGATGCAATGTATTCCGGCAGTAGTCGAACCGAAGAGATCTTCCACGTGGGCGGGCAATCACAGACCTTCCCCGGCTATAGCGTCGGGGAGCAGGTAGTCTGGGGGCTAACCATGCGCATGCTGGAGCAGTTTTTTACGATGCTCAATCCTGAGTTTGAGGCGGAGCAGAACTGGTAACAGCTGTCAGGCTTTGAGGCGTCGCGGCTTTCATGTTGTGCTGAGTATGAAGAAAGGCCAAGAATTTTGCGACGCCGAGTTTTACATATTCACTTCTAATCGAGGGAAACATGTCAAAAGCATGTTGCCCACCTTCAATTTCAGCGTACGCGACTGGGTTGTCAGAGATCTCTTTAAGCGCCCGGGCAAACATTCGACCCTCGGCGACGGGCACCAGTGAATCTTTATCTCCGTGAATGATAAAAAATGGTGGTGCGGCTGGGGAGATGCGAAACAAGGGCGATGCTGCTTCATAAGCTTCCCTATCTTCGTCCTGTCGTCTCTTTAGCACTGATTTTTCAAGAAGCCTCATAAGACCGTGGTTATATTGCAGGTTGTATTTGTTGGTAAAGTCATACACGCCGTAGAAAGGTACCGCGCCTTGAACTGAGGTATCAATATCCTCGAATCCAGGCTGAAAATTAGGGTCGTTAGGTGTAAGCGCAACCAGCGAGGAGAGGTGTCCACCGGCAGAGCCCCCGGTAACAACAATGAAATCTGGATCTCCACCATATTTGCGGATATGAGTCTTGACCCAAGCAATTCCCTCTTTGCAGTCGATAATATGTGCCGGAAAAGTGGCGGTCGGACTGAGCCGGTAGTCTATGCTGACACAAACCCAGTGCTGTAACGCCATATGATTCATCAGGGGTATGGCTTGCTCATTCTTGCTGCCCATTTTTTCAGTCCAGGCGCCACCATGAATCTGGAACAATACGGGTAAAACTGCCTCGTCATCCTGATGACCGCTGCCGCTTGTCGTAGGCAGCTTGTGGCGATAGAGATCTAGCTTCTGGCCGTGGTGGCCAAAACGCAGATTCTTAATAACCTCTACCTGTGAATCTATGTTTTTGTGAGGGCGTTTTATCTTGCTATAGTCCGGTGAATCGCCGAGGTTTGCTTTATCGAATTCAGCTCGATGATTGATGTAGTGTTGACCCAGTGCATCTGTCAGGGCTTTATTTACCGCGCCTTTGGCGCGATACCCGCTGAGATAGAAATGCGTCAGAGTAATCCACGAGATGACATAAATCGCGAAAGCAATAGCGCCGCTGAAGCCCTCAACCGACCCAGACCAAATGAACAAAAAGACGAGCGCAGCCTGAAGCAGAATGTGGTGCAGTGCTAACTCACCTGTTAACCACCCGGCTAGGAAACTTAAAGTGGCAAGTCGAGGTCGGCGATAGATCGGGTAATAACAATTGTAGGTCAACCATCCAAATAATAATGCCGACAGGAAAAACAGTGTGTTCATAATGTAACCGAGTTTTTGCTTGCGCGATCATCCCGATGACTATTTCCTATCGCGTGGTCGTGGTTAAGCCGAAAAGTGTAGAAATTGAGGAATTGTCGGCTGGTTTTGGCAAGCGCTATTTTGCTGTCCACTAGACCATTAATAATACGCCGAACAAAAATTGCGGAGCTGGACCGCAGACGGTTGTTCAAGGCGCTCTATCAAAGAGTAGATTAATGACTTCGGTGGCCGCATTCAAGGGTGACCGTTTACCTGCAATGACATCATTCTCAAGATCGGGGTAGATGTCCTTGATCGCTTCATTGTGTTTTAGCCGCTGCTCAACCTCGTTGTTAATTAAGCGTTTTAGCCAACTGAGGTTTTGCGTTTCGCGCCGATCTTGCAAACGGTTTGCTTCAGTCGCAAGCGCCTGAAATTCAAATATCATGCTAGCAATTTCACTAATGTTGGTTTTCTCTGTTGATGAACAAGTCAGCACTCTAGGGCTCCAAAAGTCTGAATCTGCACGAATCAGGTGTAGAGCATTTTGGTAATACTGCTTTGCGGTTTGAGCCAGCGGTATACTGGGTCCGTCTGCCTTGTTAATAATGATTGAATCGACTAATTCAGTAATGCCGCGTTTGATTCCCTGCAAATCATCTCCTGCGTTAGGTACCATCAGCATCATAAAAAAGTCTACCATGCTATATACGTCAACCTCAGACTGCCCTACGCCAACGGTTTCAACAAGGATAATGTCGTAGCCGGCAGCCTCACATAGCAAGATCGTTTCTCTGGTTTTATGGGCAATGCCGCCCATCATGCCTGATGAGGGACTCGGGCGGATAAAAGCATCCTGTGACCTCGAGAGTTGTGTCATACGAGTTTTGTCCCCGAGAATGCTCCCCCCAGCGATTGGAGAGCTTGGATCAACCGCGAGCACTGCGATTTTCTTTCCGGTTTCAATCAGATGAAGGCCAAACGATTCGATGAAGGTGGATTTACCCACGCCAGGTACGCCCGAAATACCAATTCTCAGGCTATTGCCGGTGTTAGGTAATATTTCTTCTATCAAAGAGGTCGCAAGGGCACGGTCAGCAGGCAGCGTGCTTTCCACCAATGTGATGCACTTGGCTAGTGCCCGGCGATCTCCGGAAAGAAGCGCTTGGCTGTCGATCTTTTCTGGCATCAGACCGCCTTATCGATGATATCCATTACTTCTGCGGCAGCCTTGGGAATTGGCGTGCCCGGCCCAAAGATTCCTTTAACATTTGCGTCAAGCAAGAATTGATAATCCTGTTTTGGGATCACGCCGCCAATGATAACGGTAATATCCTCAGCGTTAGCTTTTTTCAGTTCTTCCATTAGCTGGGGAATCATGGTTTTGTGACCTGCTGCCTGTGATGAGACCCCGATGATATGAACATCATTTTCAACGGCTTGTCTTACAACTTCAGAAGGAATTGCAAACATCGGCGAAAGGTCGATATCAAAACCCGCATCAGCGAATGCCGTGGCGATTACCTTGGCACCGCGATCGTGTCCATCCTGACCCATTTTGCAAACGAGCATGCGAGGCCGGCGTCCGTTGGTATCTTCAAAGCTCTGGACCCTGTTATTGATACCTTGCCAAGTTTCATCTTCCTCATAGTGACTGCCATACACACCTGATAGTGTTTGTGACTGCGCCTCAAACCGACCGAATGATGTTTCCATGGCATCTGAGATCTCTCCAACGGTTGCTCTGGCGCGTGTGGCCTCTATCGCAAGCTCAAGTAGGTTGCCGGAGCCTGATTCAGCCGCCTTTTTGATTGCTGAAAGCGCTGTGGTTGCTCGGTTCTCGTCTCTGTCTTGCTTAAGCGTCGCGAGGCGTGTGAGCTGCCCTTTTAACACTGCAGCATTGTCTATTTCCAGAATATCTACACTATCTTCGTTGTCAGACGCATACTTATTAACACCGACAATGACTTCATCACCTTTGTCGATAAGCGCTTGTTTTCTGGCCGCTGCTTCCTCGATTCTGAGTTTCGGCATGCCGGTTTCGATAGCTTGTGCCATGCCGCCGCGTTCTTCGACCTCTTCAATCAGCGACCATGCCCGTTCAGCGATCGAGTTAGTAAGAGACTCCATCATATAAGAGCCGCCCCAAGGGTCGATCACGTTCGTGATACCGGTCTCTTCTTGAAGTATAAGCTGCGTGTTTCTCGCAATACGAGCCGCGAACTCCGATGGCAGCGCAATGGCTTCATCAAGCGCATTCGTGTGTAGAGACTGGGTGCCGCCAAATACAGCAGCCATTGCCTCAATGGTTGTTCTGACTACATTATTGTAGGGGTCTTGTTCCGTTAGTGACCAACCGGAGGTTTGCGAATGCGTGCGAAGCATCTTCGAACGTTCGTTGTTTGGTTCAAACTCATCGACGATCCTAGCCCATAACATCCTAGCCGCCCGCATTTTGGCAATCTCCATATAAAAGTTCATGCCAATGCCCCAAAAGAAAGACAACCTTGGTGCAAATTCGTCGATCTTTAACCCCGCGTTTAGTGCGGTGCGAATGTACTCTTTGCCGTCCGCAAGTGTATAGGCCAATTCAAGGGCTGCATCAGCCCCCGCTTCTTGAATGTGGTAGCCGGAAATCGAAATGGTGTTAAACCGAGGCATGTGCTCGGTGCAATACGAAATAATATCACCGATGATGCGCATGGAGGGCTTAGGTGGATAGATGTAGGTGTTACGGACCAAGAATTCTTTGAGAATGTCGTTCTGGATTGTGCCAGAAAGTTGGTCCTGACTGACGCCCTGCTCTTCAGCCGCGACAACGTAACCAGCCAGTATGGGCAATACAGCCCCGTTCATCGTCATTGAGACGGAAATTTTATCCAGTGGGATCTCATCAAAAAGGATTTTCATATCTTCGATCGAATCGATAGCGACGCCTGCTTTACCGACATCATGGGTGACACGCTCATGGTCAGAGTCGTATCCTCGGTGGGTCGGCAGGTCGAAAGCGACCGAGACGCCCTGGCCGCCCTCAGCCAACAGTTGGCGATAAAAAGCATTGGATTCTTCCGCTGTGGAAAATCCAGCATATTGCCGAATTGTCCATGGTCGACCCGCATACATCGTTGCCTGGGGTCCGCGTATGAATGGATCTAGCCCGGGCATGCTATTGGTATGCTCAAGTTTGACGAGGTCCTCAGCTGTATAGAGGGCTTTTAACTCAATACCCTCAGGTGTTTCCGTATTTAACGACTCAATTGGTTTACCTTTGAGCTGTTTCTCTGCGGCAGATTGCCACTGTGCGTAAGGATCGTCATTTGTACTGTCTTTTCCGCTCATGAGTGGTCTCCCTGATGTTCCGCGAGTTCAATGAGCACCCCGTCGCATGATTTTGGGTGGATAAAAATGACCCGTGTGTTGTGCGCACCAGGTGTCGGCGCGTCGCCTAAAAACTGATAGCCTTTTGCCTTAAGTCTTTCGATGTCTGACTCGATGTCGTCGGTTCTGAAGCAAATGTGATGAATACCCGGGCCGCGCTTATCTAGATAGTTAACAATTGGACCTTCGTTATTAAGCGGATGAACGAGTTCGATACTGGTGCCATCAATTGGAAAGAACGCTGTAGTGGTTTTTGCCGGGATAACGCTTTCAGAACCTTGGTACTCGAGTCCAAAGTCATTGAGAAAGCGTTCGATAGCGCGGTCAATGTCCGGGACAGCGATAGCGATATGGTCTAGAGCCGTAATCATTTTGCAGTAGCCTTTGGTTATTAAGTAAATTCTGTTTTATGCAACAAACTCAAGGAACTTGTCTGTTTGCTTGACAATCGCGCCTTTAATTTCCTCGTCGGATAAAGTCTCGATAATCTCATCAGGTGTGACCTTGAAGACAACTTCGCCTTTCTTAACGATACTGGCATCAGTGTCTATAAGCACTCGATTAATCGTACCTGAAAAAGGCGCATAAACTTTGTTAAACATTTTCATGACCTCAACGATAAACAGCGGGTCGCCTTTCTCGAAGTGCTGACCTTCATTGACAAACGTGTCACTGTCTGGCGCTTCTCTTGCATAGAACATCCCGCCTGTTGGCACGGTGATTTCATCAGCAGCAGCGACGGGCGGTGGCGAAAGTGCCCTGAGCCCGTCTGCCTGTACTTTAGCGTGAAAGAGATCTGGCGGTATGTCGACTTTAAGGTCCGCACCGACGCGAAGATCAAAGAAACCTGAAGTCATACCGATATAAGGGAGTATTAGCAGTATATCCATGCCCATCTGGAAGCCAGCATGAGCCGCTCGGGCCTCTTCTAAGTGTTCGCCGAGAGAATCTTCTGCCGCGCTAGACGCAAGTCTTTCATTGAGCGCTTGCCAGTCAGAGCAACCCATTAGGGCCTCAAGTTGTTCATAAAAGTCCAACGCGCTCTGTAGCAACGCCTGATCATGATCCCAGATGGCATATAAGGCTGGTGTGTCGTCCCGGGCTTCCATATTAAGGTAGTGATACAACTCGGCAAGTATCCAAACAGGATTAGTTAACCATTGAATGCCTGTTTTAGAGATCTCGAAATGCTGTTTGTTTAGCGCCAACCAACCGGCGAGATGATGTGGTTGTGCAAACAGTTTGTTGAGGGCGCGGGCAAGCAAGCTGCTTTTTTGCTGTATGACCTGCTGCGTTGCTTTTCTTGTTTCGGTGTCGTCACTAGCGGACAAACTTCGCGCCTCTAGTTGATCGTAGGCGTAGACGAAGTCTAGATTGTTGGCGAGAATTTTCAGTTTGCCGACCGCCGCCAGATATGGCGAGACAAAGTTGGTCGCAGGCCGGGCATTAACATTGTGTCCGATAAACCAGTTGATCATGCCGTAGTGAAAATCCAGATTAGTACCGAGGTTGTCTCCGGTAAGTCTGGTTTTGCGCAAAACTTCAGCCATTCTGGCGTATGACTCTATTCTGTCTTTGCCTGTTGTCAGGAGCAGTGCAATGTTGGAATCGTATGCGCCTGCTAGATGATATTTCATAAACACGTCGGTATCCGGATTATGCAAGCAAATACCCTGATCATCTCTGATTTCGGTGTCTAACACGTCCGACCAATGCGTGATAATACCGCCGGCATGCGGCTTTAGTGCATCGTCGGAAGCGTTTAGCCGAACCTCAACAGCGCTGTTTTCTCTTCGCTCTCTCGTTGGTCTGGGAAGTCGTGAGCCATGCTCAGCGAGCAGCACCATGAGTTCAACGATGGAGTCAACTTTGAACGACTCGGACGCCTGGTCCGGGTTTGTAAAACGCAGTGCATAACAGAGTTCCGTTACCCTGTGTTCAACTTGAACGCGGGTGTTCATTTCCATAAAGAAATGTCGGTCGCGATCGAGGATGCACTCGAACGTTGAAACAGAATCCAACCCGACCGCTGCGCCAAAGCGTGATGCTTCCTCTTCCATTTTGACCAGCGTGTTGAGGTCTGCTTGTAAGGCCTGCGCCTCATCGTCATTCTTTGCGCTAAGCGCCGCATCGATGGATTCTTGCAGCTCTTCAACGGTCACCGAAATTTCCAGTAGTTTCTGCTCGTTCATCTGCACCGAACAGTCACGCCCACCCAATGTTAAACACCAGTCACCGTTACCGACTACCTGAATCTCTTCGTGGCGAACGGTTTCAATATTTATTTCGGCCAGCACGTTTTTGTTGTCGCCAACGCCGGTCGTTTTGACTTCTGACAATATTTCTCGGAAGGCTGGTACGGTTTGTTCAACAGCCGCGGATAGCTTCGCTTTGTCGTCACCTTCAAATTGCGCAGGGCAGGATAGAATCCGCTGTCCCTTACCGCCGCCACCGCCGATTGCCTTGAGTCTTATCCGCGTGCTTGGATCGTTCTCAAACATTGTTTTGACCTGTTCGGTCAATGTGTTTGCGATGTCATCCGCTGAAATTAAATCAATGCCGGCAGTATATGACGCTGTGAGCAACAGCTCTGCTGTGGCTTCCAACGACTCGCTGGCTGTAAGTTCATCTTTGCTAACGCTGAGCCCGTGTTCCTCGATCAGTGCTGTAAGTGCTTCGAGCGTTGGGTAGTTCGCTAAAAGAGTCAATGTGGTTGCGTTATCGACGCCAGGCGTCACAGACACATCAACATCGAGTGCGGTTCGCTTAGCGAGATCCTTACTGCCCGCAGATCTGATCGTTCCGGAGCATGGCCCAATGAAGTTAAGTCCCGCGGCCTCCATCGCGCTGACCATCTCTTCGTCTTCCGCCATAAAGCCATAGCCAGCGAAAATAGAATCGTAGTTGTTGGCTTTTGCGATCATGATGATCTGGTTAATGCGTTCCGCACGCTCTTCCTTCGTTGCCCCGGAATAGTCCTGAACCCGGTGCACCCGCGCAGGATCAATATTCATTCGTAACTCGGGCGAAAGGGCGTTGGCATAGGTGATCGAGTCTTTCTCGGAGAGTAAAATACCGAAGTCGGAAATGCCCATTTCCGCAAATACAGTCATTGCCTCCATTCTGATCGGACCGCGGCAAATGATCAGGGGTCGCATGGTGACGCAGGAAAATGAATTGACCCAGTCGGAACCAGTGAGTGACTTCCGTCGGTTCTGATGGATTAGCGGATTATTGAGGTACCATTCGTTGGACATCGTTAAAGTTGAACCTGATTTGAATTTATCTTTTTGCCTGACAACCCGCGATCGCGTATCGCGTTGCAAAAGCGGGTGACAGACCTGTTATTTGCTATGTTGTTTGTTGTAGGCAGTTGCCCCGGAACTTCTAGTGAAACTCCCTCTGAACACCGTTAAAGGGTTCTGGTGTATAGTTTTCAAGGTGGAACGTCATATGTTCCGCCAAGACCTGCCGTAAATCTGAAGGCATGGTTATTTGCGATATGGACCCGAGGCTTAATGCCTCTTTCGGGTTCATCAGTTCTTTTTCATAGCGTTTAATGAGTACGGCTTCTTCACCGGTCAGCCACTGTGTGACTTCTTGTTTGGCTTGTGCAAACGCCGCGTTTTCTTCTTTTCCCTCAGAGACAAGCTGCTGACTGAGCTCTTGTACCCTGCTGTTAACTGAGCTGCGCAAGCTTCTGAGCTCATCTTTGTAGACGAACTCGACGCCGGGTGATCCCATCACCGCGACACGTGTTGTTGGCAGCGCAATCACCAGGTCTGCCCCGGTAGGGTAATTGTTGTACGAGGCATATGCGCCGCCAATCGCATTGCGTACTAATACGAGAAAGCGCGGAGTTCGAAGGTCAATGATTGCATCGAGCATTGCCCGACCAGCTTGCACAATGCCGCGACTTTCCTGCTCCTTACCCGGTAAAAAGCCCGTGGTGTCTTCCATGAAGATGACGGGGATATTGTACAGATTACAAAAGCGTATAAACCTGGCGTTTTTATAGGCGGCATCAATATCGATCTGACCCGAACCTACGGCAGAATTGTTAGCGACAAACCCTACGACGTTGCCGCCCAGTCTGCCAAGGCACGTGATTGTATTCCGCGCCCGCTCTGGTTGCAGTTCAAAATAGTCGCCGTGGTCACAAATCTGTTGGATTAGAATGCTGATATCAACCGGAGTATTAAACCCAGTAGGTGAGTTGAAAGCCTTCTTAAAAAGAATGTCGATATCCCAAGTTTTCCTATCCGTTGGGTCGGATGTCTCTTGGAACGGTGAAAACTCAGCGTTATTTCCGGGTAGATATCTGAGCAGTTCTTTTGCTTTTAACAGTGCAGTGACTTCATCCTCGACGACAATGTCGGTCACTCCGGTGAGGCTGTGGACGCCAGGACCACCTAACTCGTCAGCAGTGACATCTTCGCCCAACACCGACTTCACCACGCCGGGGCCGGTCAAACCAAAGAAGGTCTCTTTTGGTTGGATAAGAAAGCTGCCCTGTCTAGGTAAGTAAGAGCCTCCGCCAGCGTTGAAGCCAAACATGCACATAATAGAAGGTACAACACCGCTGATTTTGCGAAGCGCAGTAAAAGCTTCTGCGTAGCCATCCAACCCGCCAACGCCTGCAGGTACGTAAGCCCCGGAGGAGTCATTCATGCCGATCAGGGGGATTCTGCGCTTACCTGCTAACTCAAATAGTCGAGCTAACTTCTTACCGTTAGTGGCATCCATCGAACCGGCTCGAATGGTGAAATCGTGGCCGTATACGGCCACATCGCGACCCTCGATGTTGAGTATTGCAGTAACCAAAGACGCGCCATCAAGATTAGGACCCCAGTTCTGGAATAGAATTTTAGGCGGCTTGTCGGTTAAGACCTCAATGCGTTCCCAGATGGTCATCCGGTTTTTCAGATGTTGTCGTTGAATGTTTCTTAGACCCGCCGATGTGAACGGCTTATTAATGATGTCAAAAGCGTCCCGCAGCGTTTCTTCGTAAATGCCAGGCTGCGAGGCGACAGCGTCAGGGGCCGAGAATTCTAGCTCTTCACTTTCTGCGAATGGGTTGTTTAGCTTAGGTATTATGTTCTGGGTCACGGTGAATACTGCGTTTTTAATTGACCGCTGAGTATAGATGCAATGATTGTGCTGATCCACACTAGATTAGTGCGCTGCAGCACGTTCAGGCGTTCAGCGAAAGTCGTCTTGGGCCTGATTTCACCCTTCTATTATTGATCAAGTGAATACACGCAGACGCAGTCGATAAGTTTGTTGAGATGCTGGTTGCTCAATCAGCCCAATTTCTCTAAAAAACGTTGGATTGCAGCATTGACTTGATCGGGGTACTCCCCAAATACAAGGTGTGTCCCACCCTCGATTAAGGTGGTCTCCATATTGGGCATGCGATCCCGAAGGAATGTCGCATATTTAGGGGGTGTCATGACGTCCTTTGTGCCAGTGATCGCCAGCGACGGCGTCGAAATTTCACCAAGTCGAGTCATCACGTCGAACGCATCACAGGATGCCATGTCGTTGAGAAATACTGCAGGTCCCAATGCAAGCGCCTCGCTGCGTAAGTCTTTTGCGAAGTTAGCGGGTACGTTTTGCCATGAATCGACGAACATTTGCGGAAAAATGTCAGGTTCTTCAATTGCTTTTTCGAGGAAAGCTAATGTGTCCGGGTGGACCCGTAACCTGGCGCCTCCGCCGATAAGTACCATTGCTGTGGCCTCTTCCGGATAAGTGAGCGCATACTGCAAGGCAATCGCCGTGCCGAGAGAGTGCCCAATAAGCACCAAATCCTCTAGCTGGTTTTCATCCACGTAAGCTTTCAGCCAGGCTGTCGCGCTTTCAATGGTTGTGCAAAACTCACCCTCGGGTCGCCCAGGCAAATCAATGGTGAGAGCATCAGTAAAAAATGCGGATTGATATCGCCACACGCGGCCGGTCGCGCCAGAGCCGTGAATAAAGAGAAGCTGCATAAAGATACCTAAATGAGTTAGCCAGTGCCTAAGCACGAAGTTTGCAACAAACTATTCCAAATTTTTCCCGCAGGCGCAAAAGCGTCTACATTGCAAAGAAACTTGCCCCGAGGTGACAGTTCTCGATAACCTCAAAACAGTGTCCAAGGAGGAGTAAACAATGTCTTCGACTGAATCATCACCCATCAACCTTTGGGGTGCAGGTACTGCCAGAACACTTCGACCAATCTGGGTAGCGGAAGAGCTTGGGCTCGAGTACGAACTGATGCCCATCGCGCCTCGGTCCGGTGAAACTAAAACTGCACAATTTACTGATTTAAACAGAAAGCAAAAAATTCCCTTTCTGGTCGATGGCGCGGTCAAGTTATCGGAAAGCGTGGCAATATGCCGATACTTGCTGGACGCATACCAAGGCGGTGCTATTTTCCGACCCGTGGACCTGATTGGTCGAGCCAAACAAGATGAGTGGTGTTGTTACGTCTATGGCGAAATCGATGAGTCAGGACTTTATGTGATGAGGCGCCATCGAGACCTCGCGCAGATCTATGGTGATGCACCCGAGGCGGTGTCTTCATCTGCGGATTATGTGCGCAGACACTTTGATGTTGTGAGTGCGCATCTTCAAAACAGTGAGTATCTGATGCCCGAGGGGTTCAGTCTCGCTGACCTGTTGTTGATGACATGTCTTGATTGGGCGCGCGCCTATGGCATTGAACTATCACCGTCGCTGTGAGCCTTTAGAGAAAATGTGTCACATCGGCCCGCTTTGAAACGCGCAAAAAAAATAAATTACGCAGTGGAGATATGAACAATGGGTCCCCTTGAAGGAATCAAAGTGCTTGATTTGACCGCGATGGTCTCAGGACCGGTTGCCACGATGATGTTGGCTGACCAAGGCGCAGAAGTGATCAAAGTAGAGCCGCCCGGCGGTGAACAAATGCGGCATATGGGTATGCCGCACAACGGCGTGCCTGCCACTTTTTACTCCTGCAATCGGGGTAAAAAATCGATCGTCATCGATCTGAAGGCGGACGCAGGGAAAAAGGTGCTAACGGATTTAGTTCGAGAGGCCGATGTGCTTGTGCAGAATTTCCGTCCTGGTGCGATTGCGCGGATGGGCTTTGGTGAAGACGTTGTACGCAAGTTGAATCCAAAAATTATTTATGTCTCGATAAGCGGCTTTGGTGAAAATGGACCCTATGCCCACAAAAGGGTATACGATCCTGTCATTCAAGCGCTGTCTGGCGCGACGGATATTCAGGCGAATCGTGAAACCCGTAAGCCGGCGATGTTTCGAATCATCATTGCCGACAAGGTCACGTCGCTAACAGCGGCGCAGGCCATTTCCTCTGCCTTGTTTCACCGCGAGCGAAAAGGTGAGGGACAACACATTAAACTGTCTATGCTAGAAACAATGCTGGCGTTTTTCTGGCCAGAAGGGATGGGA
>CAXRCG010000064.1:0-108040 GCA_964228885.1 Pseudomonadales bacterium
AACCCCTCCAAAAGGAGGCGCTAGATTCTGCCTTCGCAGCTAAACGAAGTCAAACAAAATTTAGTGTCAAGAAACCCGCGTTCACAAATTCCTTTGCAAACTCGGTCTTTTCTGCTTTTAATGCTCTGGTGCCGCCACCAAGAGTCGAACTCGGGACCTACTGATTACAAATCAGTTGCTCTACCAACTGAGCTATAGCGGCATGCTCTATAGAGAAGCCTTCATCTTTCTTCGTGACGACAAAATGATGAACACGACCAGACCAAAATCAGGATGCGGATTGTATGCGAAGAGTCCCGTGCTATCAAACATCTTCATGCCTTTTAGCATGAAAAATTTCATTTTTTTATGCATTTGTATCAATTTGATCGGAATTAGGACAAGGCACCTCTTTTTGCTCAATTTCAGGGTACTCAATTCGCAGGCTTTGCCAGACTTCCGCAGGCAGAGGTAAATAATTTTGGCCAGTATCAAAAATCCAGAACTCCCGCACTATGCGTGGAATTTCTACCATAACGGAGTCGTATCCATCTAATTCGAGCTTCTCTTTAGCGATGGTTGCCAAAGCATCATTTGAAAAGACCCCTAATGAAATGCCCAAGGCATCCCTGCCCCGCGTCATAACATAGCTATTAATGTTTTGAGACTTGAGTTCACGCAGTTTTCGAAACGCATCCTGAAGCGTTCTCGCAGGCGGTATCATTAATCTGTAGTCGCTACGCCCAACTAGCTGGTCAACGGCCATTAATTGGACTTCCAGGTTAATCGCTATCAGTTGTTCTACAGCTGCTTGACCGGCGAACAAATCGCTAAAAGGACCAACCCCGATACACAGTTCAGTCTCAGCATCGCGACGCGAAAGATGAGGGTTCTTGATAATAAAATCGAGCTCCTGCTCCCTCATTTCTGGGCTCGATTTTTCATTGAGCAGGTAGATTGTTTTAACACTCTCACCAGGGACCTGCTTAACCCTATCGCCGGGCTTCAGTTCCGCGTTCGATTGACCCTCATAACCTAGGTAGTGGTAACCAAAATACCCCGTATTGAGTAATAAGAGTGTCCAGAAGATCATCTTCATACATTGCTCGCGGCTTTTCTGAGGCTCACTTCGCCGGAACCGAAAGAGCGGATCTCAGTGCCTAGATCCAGCAACAGGTTACCGCGCTCATCAATGCCACCATTGATACCTACAATTTGCTCTTCGCCGCGGTGCACAACAACCTCTTCGCCCGAATAACAGTCGTATTTTGGCCACTCGGCTATCTTTTCGGCGACATGCTGGGAACTCAGCCCGTCCATCCTCATCACCATTCGGTCAATAATCATCGAACATAGCGCGTTACGCCCCAACAACAGCTGATCAGCCACGGCACTCACTGGCTGCTCAATTCCCTCGCGAAGAACGGGTTCCTTCGAAAGGTTTACTCCAATACCGGCAACAATGTATGCGCTTGATGCCACGAGTTCGAGTTCGATCAAAATCCCTGCGAGCTTGCCCTGACCGACGATGATATCGTTGGGCCATTTTATGCCGACATCTTCAAGTCCTGCTTCCCGCAAACAATCCACTAGGTTCATACCAATATACAGACTTAGCGCTTCCGCCATATCCTGACGTGGAATACACCAACCAAAACTCACATAAATATTGCTTGCAAATGGACTTATCCAAGATCGGCCCCTGCGTCCTTTGCCTGATATTTGCTGTTCTGCGACACAGATGCAGCCATTGAAATGCGCATCTTTCTTACGCGTCATAAGCTCAGTATTGGTAGAACCAATTTGCCACTCGACATCAAGCCGAGTAATCAACTTGCGTGCAGATTCTGAAATCCCGGCGCGCAACGTCGTTTCGTCGAGAAGCTCCAGTGGCGCCACTAACTCAATGTGCTGATTATCAGCACGAAATGCGATGCCAAGCTGATGCAATGCCGTCTCCAATTCGGCCGTATTTTCAACATCGCTTCCCGCCGCCAATTGCCTTATTAAAGTTTCGATCATCACGGTATCCAAATTATGGCCATCACAGGAGCCTTAGCATGGGCCAAAAAAAACCTTTTCCCTGAGAGCCTCGTCATTTTAGCCCGCATTTAGTGTTTTTGCTTTCCTTTAGATCATCTAACTATAAGACCCCCCCTGCCTTTAGCACTATAAAGTATTTTGTAAGTTCAGTATTCAGGAGGAAACTGAACGAATCTGACTACGGAGGTGCCTGATGACCAAAGTCCAAGATGTAATCGCGACAAAAGGTAACGAGGTATGGTCTCTCGGACCGGCTCATTCGGTTTATCAAGCTATTGAGATGATGGCTTTAAAAGGTGTTGGTGCACTAACGATATTATCTGACGAAGGAAAATTGATCGGCATTATTTCAGAGCGAGACTACGCCAGAAAAGTTATTCTCCAGGGGAAGTCATCCAAGACGACCCAAGTTGCTGAAATCATGACGCGCGACGTGATTTTTGTTGGACCCGAAAGTAAAGTGGATGAAGCCATGGCATTGATGACGATCAAAAGAGTTCGTCACCTACCGGTGCTGCTTGACCAAGAGCTGGTTGGCATGATTTCTGTAGGTGATCTGGTTAAATCAAAGATCGATGAACAGTCGTTTATGATCGATCAACTCGAAAGATACATTAAAGGTGAGACCGCAGGTATCGCACACTAACGAGTTTCTGCGCGGATATTCTTCATGTGTTGACAGCCCCGGCCACCTGATGAGGCGATTTTCAACCATGATTTAGTGAACGGTGACCGCCAACCATAAGGTTGTATAACAACCATGAGGCCTATGACGAAACCTGTTAACGCCGCCGACAATCATCAACGCTCGCAATGCGTCTATTTCGTCGAAACCGAATCAGTTTACAACCGTGGTAAACCCAAAGGGTGCTGCATCAACAATTTGACCATCGCTGAATGTCACCGTTAGAGCCGCGCCGGTGAAGTTGTATACAACATAGGAAGTCACTCCGTTATTATCAAATGCCAGCGCAGCGGGATAGTCAGAAGTCAACGCACCTGTGCCGGTAATCATCTGGCCGAGCGCACTGAAGGTTTGAATCCAGTGATACGTATGCGCTTTGGTTTCTCCTGCTTCAGGTTCGTAATCCGTCACCGTATTGTAATCGGCAATCGATGCTTCAGCGTCTACCATGGCCCATAGGTTCCACCAAAGATCTCGCCACTGGTCATCAGGCAGGCCGGACGGTTTGATATTGGATGATTCACTGAGGCCTAGATTGACGTAGTCGATCATGTAATCAGCATACTGGCCCACGTGCAGAATCAGTGCACTAGACGGCAAGCCCTGAATACCGAGTATGTGAGCAAAAGCGCCACTGAACCAGGTCGAGAATACCGCGCCGTCGCCCCAGATGATTGAGGTCGTGATGCGGTTGTAGCCGGCTGGAAAGTTATCTTCGTCCGCTACAGCATTATTGTAACCATCGATGTTGTTCCAATATTGCCAGTACGCTTCGGCGGTTGATGCATGCAGATACATGCCTTTGTCGACCAAGTCGTCATTACCCGTGATCAAGCCATACAGAACAATCGCCCCGTACGCATTGGCTGCCTCAGACGTGGACTCATTATTATTGCCTCGAACGAAGTTCGCTGGGCCAGACGCCCAGGAAAACCCATTCGCCGGATCAAAGTTCCGAAGATAAGGGAACATAGAATCGTCTGCATCGGCCGCATAGTCCCGAATCAGAAGTTCGATCATCGGACCGTACTGATCACTACCACACCAAGCGATATCCATTCGACAGATTTCTGCTGCGGCTCGCACGAAATAGCCGTAATGAAAATGATGATCGTTAAGTTGCTGATGCGAAGAGAAGGCCTCTTCCATTCCAAGCAGGGTGTTCCATTCGTCGTCGTAGACGAAGTACTTCAAAACATCAAGATTACCGTCCGTTTCCGCGGTGAACCAATCGGCTAACTCTGCTTTGAGCCAGTCCAGCAGCACCATCGCTTCGACGTCCATACCGATGCTATGCGCGATAGCAATGAGTTCAGCGACCTTGGAATAGTTTTTACCGGCCCAGTAGGTATCGGTTCGGTTATTCCATGTTGCTGCGCCCTGATCAACAAACTCTTTAACCAAATTTTCAAGGGTTGCCTGATCGAATGTACCACTAAGAGACGGCAATGACGGCAATACCCCTACCGACGCCAGCTGATAATCGAAGCTGCTTGTCTGACTGAACTTGATCACACCGCGTGCTGATCTCACCTGGTAGGCTGACGTAGTTTGCAAGCCGTTCTTCCAGTGCAGAGGATGCAAGCCAACCAATGTTTCAACCAGAGCGCCGGCGGCATCCCGATAGTTGTGACTCACCGTTATCGAGTTGTCTGATCGATCCACGGAATAATCGATGTCAACGGTCGCGACGACATCCCTCGCCCGACTTGCAAAAAATGCAGACATGGCATCGGCAGGCACGCCCGCCGTATGCGGCAAGTAGGTCAGTGTCAGCTCATTGGTCGCGTTAACTACTGATATTTCATTTCCTCCGATATTACCGAAGGTGGTCGGGCCTTCGCCGGTAACCAGAAAATTGTTGTGCTGGCCGGCGACACTTGTCCAGATCCCCAAATTATTTGATTGATTGTAGAAGGTACCCTTCTCGCCGCTATCCGTCCTTAGAGTTCGGATGATAAGTTGTCCCTGGTAAGCCTTGACGTAAACATACGGCGAGCCATGAACGAACGTCGCTTCCATGACTGGTTGGTCGTTTGCTTGCCACTCAACGGTAACCGATCCGTCGCTATAGTCCTTGAGATATGCCTCCATATTGGAGAACGCAGAATTACCAAGTGCAACACCATCAAATACTTCACTGAAGGGATCAGGTATTTGGTACATGAACCCATCACCTGTCGCCCCAAGCCCAGACGGTATGCCCATTGCACGAAAGCCTCGATCGGTAATACGTGCCGTGATTGGATCCGGCGTAATGTATGCAGCATCATTAGCGTCACCTGTTGTCATCTCACCCATGAAGGGGATGGAACCCCACCATTTATGAGTCGGCGTTGGGCGATTCGCAGCCGGACCCGTCAGCTGGGGAGATTTCGGCGTCGGTGTACCCGTCGGAATTCCAGTTGCCGGATTACAACTGTCGATGGCCGGTTCAACCACGCCCGCGTTGTAGATCCAGTTGCCAAAGTCAACAACGCATCGGTAGCTCGCGGGATTAATGGTGTCGGAGATACTCCCGGCACCGTATGCGGTAATCGCGTAGTTGCTGGTCGGCGGCGGTGTGCTGTCATCGAAGCCAGTGAATCGGACATTGTCGATCTGGAAAACTGTGCTGGTGGCATTTGTTGCCCAGATTACAATCCCGGTGTTCACATTCGATATGTCCAGTCCCCCTGCAACCAACGTCGAGAGCGGTAGCTTCACCGTCTCCCAACCGCCTGTACCTTTGCTGCCCAGTGCCTGCTCACCGGACGAGCAGGGATAGACACAATCAATTTTCATGGTGATGTTACTGTCGCCACTGATCACCCTGACGTCAAATTGCACATCGCCCATGGCAAATCCGGAAACATTGAGTGGAACACTGGCGGCAATGAACAGCCCGGCCAATTTTCCCGTCGCAGAGTGGGTGACCTCGAGCACGTCACCGCGAGTATCGTCGTCGATGAACCGCCAACTAATGCTGGGGCAACCCGCGCCGCCATCGTTAGAGCATTCTGAAAATCCGATCGCCTCATCAAAGGCATTGATACCTCGATCCCAGGCCGAATCAACCGACCCACCATCGAGTACCACTAGGTCAGTGGCATCACCGCCCGTCGACGAAGCTACAACCCTGACCGTTCTGGTAACTGTCGCGGTATTGCCGGCCATGTCAGTCGCTGTATATGTCAATTCATAGGAACCGACAGCAGTCCCCACTGCGCTGCTGGTCGTTACCGCAACGATTCCATCAACGACATCAGTAGCCGAAACCCCCGGATCTGTAAAAGGCGCTCCCTGTTCGTGTTCAATGGTGTCGGCGCCGACCATTGTCATCACCGGCGATATCGTATCTGCCACAACGACAGTTCGTGTTGCCGTCGCCGAATTGGCGGCCGCATCGGTCGCCCTGTAGGTCAGGGTATAGGACCCGGCATCACTGCCCACCGCACCGGTCGTTGTAACGGGCACCGAGCCGTCAACCGTGTCGGTCGCCGTCGCGCCGGGATCTGTATATGCCGATCCCTGTTCATGATTGACTGTCCGGTCGCCCACTAAAGAGATAACTGGAGGTGCTCGGTCTACAGGATCACTGGGCGTGGCGCTGTCACTGCCGCCACCACCGCAGCCTGACACTAACGAAAACATCACGGAACACATAATGAGCGTTTGTTTCAGATTGAGCGTCATATTTAAGCCCGTTAGCGAAGGAGTGAAACGGCGGGAAATATCAACCGAGATAGCGTATCTCATGCACCGTCGATCGGCATATTGCATCACAATATGACAACGCTGTCAATTATGGCGTGCTCAAACGCGCAAATTAGAAACCTACAGTAACACGTATGGCTGCTTATCCTAACCGGCCTAGTAGGTCGTGCTAGCCAGCTTCTTGAACTACCGCCGAGTGCCAATCACCGCGACAATATTGTTGCAGGCGGCTGCGATAGCATCACCGTGTTTTTTTGTTGTTTGCGTATTTTGATGGGCATTAGCAGTTATTTCGAGGGGTTAGGTAGATACTTGTTACGGGTACTAGAAATTAATGCTTAACCTCGGGAGAAGCGACTTAAGTATCAGCGTATTCCCTGCCCTTCCTTATCAGCCAAACTTCACAACTTTTCAGAGCGGAAACCTGGTTCGTGTGACGAAAGCATTTACGGCGGTTAGCAGGTTTCGACTTCCGTCATGAATAACAAACACTGATTCTTCCCGTTGCCCGGGGGTAAGATCATGGTGATCGATCAAAATTATATCATCACCATGCGATGGAATAATTTCACCATCCAAAGAATAGTACTCTGCTTCGGCGATTGCATCGAGGTGTCCATTGCCGAATGCCTGATAAAGCTCCTCGAACGTGTCAGTTGTTCGCACAATAACACCATCTGGCGCACGGCGAATGACGTCACGCTCTGCCGCCATGCCCGAAACCACACCGATAGTATATCCAACGAAGTCGTTAATGTGTGCGAAACGCTCCTTATCTTCAGGGTTGATCCGAAGCGCACGTCGCTCGTAAAGGAATGGTTTGGAAAACGTTGCACCAACCGTCGCTCGATCGGAAAAATTCGCCACGTTGGTGGCTACTAGATCAACTTCACCTCGACTCGCCAGCAGCCAGGATTCTTTGAAGGGAACAACTCGCCAGGAGATTGCTAGATTATGCTCGGCCGCGAAAAGCGCCACATACCTTCTAATCCAAAGCTGGGAATCATATTCATTCAGGGGAGTATCAGTCGTCACCGCGACCTTTAGTACGCCCGGCGTTAGCGTCTGTATTTGATGATCTACGGTACACCCACTCGCAAGGATAAGCGCACAGGCAACAATACTGCCTGTCACCGCGGAGGAAATTGTACGTAAACGGTTCATGCCTCAGCTCTTACAAGTAATTTGGTTCAGATTCGCTACAAAACTTCCTCTAGCCAGGCGGTGGTCATTTCAGACTGTATTTATTTTCTCACCGGTTAAAAATATCTAGATTGGTTTTAGTACGAAAAGAAATCCTTCGTATCGTTTTTACGGATCCCCTTATTAAACTCGTTAAACCGAACATCGCAGGAACAACAATGCGTCACTAAACGTGTAACCTGAGTCATCAAGATACCACGATGATGCTCGCTTTGATTGAAGATCAACCCTTAAAAGATCGCATCACTCTGGTAAAACGACCCGAGTCGAAGGCATTCTCATCGCTTAAAGCATCATAGGCTTTTTCTAACCAAGCCGCGTGATTTTGTCTCATACCCGTTGAAGACAACAACATATCGACTGCCATCAGGGCCTGCTCAGCACTGCCGTAATCAAGCATCTTACTTCTTCCAGATTTCTCGATAATAACTTTGACGAGAGCATCAGCGTGGTTTTTGATTGAGCCATTCGTGATTTCCGCGTCTAACTCATCTAACCCTTGTTGAAATTGAGAAATCGCTGCATCAATCTTTTGTCCTTTATTCACGACCTTATGCAGATTGGCTAAACTCTGACGCAGTGCTTGCTCGAGGTTTTGATCCAGGACATTCGCGATAGAAAATAACATCACGAAGTTTGCGTCATTCAAACGCACGCTTCCTGGCGGTAAACTGGATCCGCCAGCGGCCCAACGCTGATCCGACATAGAGTGATGGCATGCGTGGCAGTCGAACAAGGCCAACTCTGGGAAAAGACTCGAATTATTAAGCCGATCTTTGATCAAACCTAACGTCTGTCTTGCCGCTTCTACTTGACCTATCGTCCACAACTCAAGACTAGAGCCTGCCCACTTTTCAGCCCTGTAATCTTCATCTAGGTTGTAGTGCGCCGGTTGCAACCAACTAAAGGTATCGAGTTCAAATGAAATTCGCGGGTGACCAGCACCCATAATGTTATGATTGGCCATCTTTTCTGATGAGCCCAAATGGCACGATAAACAGAGTTTGGCTCTTGCACGCGGATCATCTGATGGATAAAGGCCGTCCTCAATATTAGATGCGTGAGTGGCCGCGTCGTCGACGTGCGTGGAAATGTAGGTCTCAGCCCCCCCATGACATGCCTCGCAACCGACGCCATCGCTTATCTGGAATCGCTCGCCACGATTCTCAACTGATACATTATCCGCATGGCAATCAAGGCACATGTCAGCTTCATGAGCATTGTTCAGGCCCAAATTCTTGGCAATTGATTTTGACTGATCTGTCAAAAGGGTATTGTAAGCGGCTCGATGTCGATCGCGCCGACTCCAGATGACATACTCATTTTGACTTACCGCAGTCGCCTCTCGAGCGCGCACAGAACCATGGCAAACACCCGAGGCACATGTCGCTACTCCAAGATGATCTTGTGGCGCATATTGCGGCAATTGTTCTGCTTCAACTCCCCTTATCCAAGAGAGACAAACAACACTTAAACACAGTAAGTAAGTTCGGATTCTGATCATTTTTGTTCTGCCTGCTTAGTCTCGAGCTCATCCTTAACAAACCAAGGCTTGCCTGACTTGTCCAGATAAAGTTTTCTCATATCTTCTTCAGTCAACGGTCCGGAACCTAATCGGCTAAATACCGCAACCTGACCTCCAGTTTCGTCCACTGCCCGATCTCTTTCTAAACCTCGACTCAAAGATAGAGCGGGCTTTTCTGTTTCAAAAGTTGCAATTAGTTCTGGCACAGGTTCAGGGCTGAATCCGTAGTAACGCGGCTGGGATTTAGGAGAAGTCAATTGCACAACCTTCAACCCACCAACACCGTCCGCAACGTATGCGTACAAACTTGCATTGGTACTGGCCACCACCACGTCTCTGGCATCAACTAGACCATCATCCAGCCGAGCGTACTCAATCATATTTTCTGGATCGGTCACATCCACGATGATCAGACCCTCACTTCCAGCCGCAACATAAGCGAAGGTCCTCGCAAGCGTCAAATTATTTGCATTACTTAACTTGATCACATTATTCGGCGTGAGTTTTGGGTTATTCGGGTCTGTCACATCAACAACTTTAAGACCCTCGGCATCCGTAACAAATGCATATCGAAATTGTAAGTAAACGCCTCGTGCATCATTCATCGGCACTGTCGCCACGTGCTTTGGATTAAGCGGATCATCGAGATCGACTATCACCAAACCGGCTCGCGCAGAAATATAGGCATAGTGACCACCTACCGATAGATGTTTTGCTCCATCAAGAACCCCATCAGCGTTCCAGGTCACTGCCCGCTCTAAGAAGTTGTTGCGAGGCTCACCGTCTGAGAGGGTGTTGACATTGGTTAAGATCAAACCTTCAATCGAATCAGTGATCAAAGCGTAGTTGTATATTGGATGCGTTGGTCTTTCCTGATTTTGCACCCTCATCAATTCGCCTACGTTTCTCTCCGGCGCTATCGGCTGCGTAGTGAGCAACGATACACAAGTCGCATCTTTAGAGGGAATCGTTGTGTCTTGACCGTAACGAGATGCTGGTGCGGTGATAATCCTCTGGCTGATACCCTTATTCGCTATGCCAGCCACATCATATACCTGCAGTCCTTTTTCACCCGCCGCAGCAAACAAATACTCACCTCGAAGTTGGATACAATTTACTTCACCTGAGCTGTGGCTATAACCTGTCTTAAGCTCATCGCCAGCTGCTTCGTGATTGTCAAAGAAATCCGGGTAGACCACGCTGTGTAAGTAACTACCAATGACCGTTTGTGGCTCATCCCATTCGGTCACTTGCACCGCTTCGACAGAACCCGCACCACCCAAGTAAGCGTGGTATCCGACAAAATCGACAAAGTCTGTACCATAACCCATTGTTTGCGTAAGGATCGCGTTGTTATCTTTTTCTTCTGAGAGATGACAGTCACTACACACACGGGTCTCGGTTTTTCGCACCGTATGTGCAAAGTGCGGATTAATTGCCTGAGAACTATAGCCACTGGCCGAAATCGGTGGTTGTTGAACGTAGATTTTCTCGCGATTTGAGTTAGTTGACGAGAGCACCAAAGCAGACGTCGAACGAAGCGGCGCAATCCTGCCACCATTTATCGGACCTCGACGGCCTAACATGAATATTTGATCGCGAACTACTTGTGGATTGTATGTCGCGTAGTTTCTTGTTTCACCACCTTCGTAGTGCTTTCGTTCAGTTTTCCAATTCGCCTCAATCGGCAGGTGACAGCCTGCGCAACTGGTTGTCCAAGACTGGTGACAGGTATAACACTCCATTGTGTCATATCCGTGCGCGCGTTCCTCTGCGGGCACATCCACGCCCCACTCTTGTGTCGAAGAATCCCTCTTCATGGTTTTCGCTCGCGCAGCTTTTTCGTTGTACTCTGAACTTTGAGGATTAACCGAGTCTTTAACCAGACTCATTTCCCACTCGCGGTCAGGCCACAACAAACTACGTTGAAAGAGTTTACCATCGCGCCAATTAAATCTAGGTTCACCATCAGGATTTCGAATTAGGCTCAGATCCGTGCCACCTGGAGGCGCTGCGGGGCCTGATGTCTTCAGCGTTGGGTATTCGTTCGCTGTGCCGTGACAATCGACACAGTCGATTTCAACCGCATTCGCAACTTCTCCGTATATATGTCCGTTGCCATGGCTATCCTGTGAGAAGTGACAATCAACACAGTGCATACCAACGTCCAAGTGGATCGACGACATATGCACGGCCTTGTCCCATTTCTTTGGATCGTCCGGCTCAACGATCTCACCGCCTTTGTCCAGTAAATTACCTTTACGATCTTTTTTGAACACTGCTCGGAAGTTCCAGCCGTGCCCATGATAATCAGCAAATTGGGTATTCTTGAGATCTGGATTCAGCTCTGAAACGCCTCGTAAAAACTCCTGATCTTTCCAAAGTCCGCGGGTCGCTGCAGCTTCAGGGTTGTTTTTGTTGGTTTCCCGTATTTCATGGTCGCTTGGGTATTCCTGCTCTTTTGGGAACATAGACTCAGCATCTGACTCATAGTCCCACATCGTGTATCCCATAAAACTGTTTACAAACATGTTAGGCTGATGCATGTGACACGAAATACACTGGGCGGTAGGAATAGCTCTGGAAAAAACGTGTTTAATCGGATGACCTTCCTCGTTTTTGGGAATGGTTGGATCTACCGTCTGAGTCATACCCGTGTGGCCCGCCTCTCCATAAGGACCGGAATGACGAGGATCCCGGTCATTCGCGTAAACCACATGACAAGATCCACAGCCGGATGTTCTGAAATCACCCGGGTTATCGTTAGTGCCAAGAAACCACATTAATGGATCATTAAGCCTTGTTTTGTGGACATTCAATACGGGTACAGAAATTCTCTGCCCTGTACCAGGCCCTCGATTCGACTGTCTGAAGTCGGGTCGGCCTGGCTCCTCAATTCGCTGCAACAACCCCAGCGCATTGGGCAGTCCTGTTTCCGGGAACAAGTTGGAAATATTCCTTCCGCCACGCTCGAAAACTCTGAAAACATCCCCGGGAGGTACCGTCTCCCAAGAAGGAAGCGGATTCAGCATTGGCAAGACGCCATACTCTTTTTGAGCTTTCGCGGCGTCTTTCAGTGGTGGACCTTTAATCGCGCTTGGCTCTCCGTCCGGCGTGTACGCTTCACCTAGAATATAGTTTTTAAATGGCAACACATTATTCGCGTAAGTGGCAGCGCCAAACAACATCGCACCTGTCGCCATAATACTGCGCTTTGCTGCTTGAACAATTTCTAAGTGGCAGGCGCCGCAGGCTTCTTTCGCCACTCGAAGGTCGGAGGGATTAACAAAACGAACAAACTCCTTCGCTTCTTTATTGAGCAACGTGTAGGAAACTTCCGGATTGCGGCTGTGAGGAAAGTTCCAATCTTCGGGATAACTTGGGAGGACATGCGCTTCTTCCATGGCGTGGTCATAATCGCTATGTTCCGCGCCCTCATGCGCGAACACATCCGCATTACCGCCATGACAATCAGTACATCCCAATATGACACCGGGGCTCGCATGCATACTCAAGCTGTCGGTATCCGTGTGACATGACATGCACCCGGCACTTTTTTCTTTCGCCTCACCTAAAGATTGCGATCGAGGTGCTGGGGGAATAGGGTCGTATACTCGCTCCACATATGCGCCACCGGCCTCAGATCCGTAGGTAACATTTGAGAGGAGCCCACCAGTCAGTACCAGTAGCAACATCCCTGCTTTAATTATCTTATTCGCTAAATGCTTCATGTTCTGAAACTTCGTTCCTAGTACGTCAGTGTAATGTTGGCTAATATCGAATACGGCGTATCAGCCTCATTACCATACAAATCGTCAAATCCATCTCCGCCAATCAGCGCGGCACCCGACAGCCTAACCACAATGTTTTGTGTCATAAATGGTCTATAGGTTAATGACAGCGAAACGTCATGCCCTAGCATGTCATCAATGGGACCCTGTTGCCTTAATGCTTCCAAAAGCGTCGTCGAATCAAAGCGGAAATAGTTCCAATTCGCCGATAATCGCAGTTCAGGAAGCAGATCAGCGTCAGCACCGACACCGATCATTTGAATACCTGGGTTAATAAAATTAGATTGACCTTGTTCCTTTGAGGGCCTTAATGACGGAATAACACCGTTTCGGCCCATGAGCGCTATGCCACCGCCGCCAATCAGCGGGACGTTTTGCCTAATGATAAAACTGGTGTCTGCACCCGCGAACTGAGGATTCTCAAAAATCGCATCAAATCCATTTGCCTCGTCATCAAACGGATCGTCATCGCCAGAACTCCACAATGCAGAGATTCTAGGTCTAAGCCAATCGAAATCCATAGATGCCTCTGCAGCCATGAAAAACGCGCTAATATCCTCTTCTTTTCCGGCTAGCCTCGTACTGCTTTGTTGCCCAAATGCATAATAAACAGACGTTGTCAGATTGACTCGGTCAAAGTGACCATCGCCGCTGTAACCTATATAGGTCACCTCATAGTTGCGAGTACGTTCTTCAAAAAGTGATGCCGGCCGTTGGATAAAACCATTTTTATCAAACAGAAACTGACCCTGCTCGCGATTGCTATTGTGGGTCACTGAGGCTTGAGAGAAGAACCCCAACCGAGGAAAATCTTGCCAATAGACATTTGCGGCAAAGATATGATCATCCCGTAAATCTTGTGTGACGTCGTTCAACCCACTGTTAGTGTCTTTCTCGAGTCGCTGAAACCATGCCAGATTATATTGGAACCGGTTGTTATCACGATTACCAAAGAATCGCACGCCGAATTGCGCATCTTGGAAAAGGAAGCCACGGAAATCGCTGGAGAAAGGCTGGATGCCGACTCGCACGCTATCAAAGTCATAGCGGTCACTTACATTCCGCAAATGCTTATCAACAAACAGTGCTTGCACACCCATAAAGGTATCTCGTCGCTTCCGTCCATCTCGACCGCCAAGATCGGGGTCAACATTCAAGATTCCCTTCTCATCCGCGTGAACCTGATTGATGTTAAACACAGGCGTGAAACGGAACTCCCAGTCTGGCGGCTTAAAAGTAGTATTACCCTTGTAAAATACGTTCTCGAGAATAAGGTTAGTCGCAAATATGGTCGTCTCGCCTTGTCCGATCGTGTCTAAACTACCTGGCCTTGTTGTTGTTGCGCCACCCACAGGAATAGGGAACCGGCGAGGTTCGATAATAGAGTCACTAATAGCAATGATGCTATAGAACCAATCTTTGCCCCACGCGGGTACATCACCCTTCAGCCAATTTTGGGTATTATAGGGGTCCCAGAGGTTCTCTTTAATACCGACGGCATTCACTATCCTCCAGCGGTCAGGCACCATTGGTCCTAGGTCAACAGGGTCGGTCCAAGCAGTGATACGTCCCTCTTCCTCGACATCTTCACATGCAGGCAGCTGGTATTCTTCAACTGGCACACCTGGCCGCCGACGAGCTGGGGGCATTTCACCTGCTTCAGCGCAGTAACCGCTGGCTGGCGTAATACCAGAACTGCCCTGCCTCGACTCAGCCAATAAAGGACCGGACGCACAACAAGTGAGCAGGATAGTCAGCCAGGTCAATTGCCGCCCTATAGCAGGCTGCTCATATCCCATTACACACCTCCGTCTCATTACTACCAATAAACGGTGTCTGGGGGCAGTTTACATATCGTAAACGCGAGGTCTGCCCGGGAATCACGATTTGATCCGCGCGGATTTCTGGAGGTGCATTGTTTATCGTGCCTAGGCGCTCGCCCGCCCTATGTAGGCCTAGAAAAGAAATCATGTCATCTTGATCGACGCCATCACCAGAAACACCTATGCCGCCTACCAGGGTGTTGTTGCGGTAGATTGGCACACTGCCGGGAAATATTTGGATGCCGTTGGGCGTGTTACTTACCGAGTTTTCTACCGTAAAAGGATTCGTTGCTGACAAACCCGTATTGCCTGTGCAGTTTTGCGGCACATCTTCCCCTACTAAGCCGAGTATATGTGCCACGTGTTGAATCACAGAGTTGTACACAAGATCTGATTGCAGTCCAACGCTGAAAATACTCCACTCTCCGGGTGGGGTACTAAGGGGTCCTGGCGGGCCCGAGATAGGGCCATCAGGGAAGTTAGGCCGCGACAAATTACCGCCTGATCTGTCTGCAAATGCCACTGGTGTACCTGTTGACTCGAGCGCATCGCCATCGCCAAAGAAAATTTGCGTGTCTACAACGTAACGTGACAGCGATGGTGATGGATTATTTAAGGTATCTAGATTATTGAAATCAATTGGAAGCGCCAATGGCGCCAAATATAGAGGGTCAGGCAACCCGCGAAGTATATCGGCTGGGGTCTCCCCGGGTGCCCGTCCAGTCCCCGAGAAAAATGTTGCTGTTCTTGCTTTTTGCAATGATACGTCAGCGCCAAACACAGGACCATCTCTTGTCCTACCCATGCCTAGAATATTTCCATTGCTGTCAACAATAGAGACTGTCACGCGAGCCTGCGTACCAGCGGGCACACGAATTTGCGCTCTAGATTGATTCGCAAGGTTAATCGCTTCGTTGAGCAGGGTCTGTACTTCGTTTGCGGTCAACGCGTTTGAAGCGAGGCCAGCCGGCGTATCAAGACCACCCCTTGCTGGGTATCGATTTTGATCTGCTTCATCGACGAAGACAAATGCGTCGAGACTTTGACCATCCGCATCAACGAAAGTTGCTGCATCAGCGGGCCTTATTCCCGAGCTCGCCTGGCCGAAGGTTGTACCTGCCCTCGCGCCTAATCCATCAAAATAGCCGGCGACTTCAACATAGGCACCGCGCGCCGCTGCTTGGATCGTAGCAATAGAGTCTGCCTGACCTGGCGTCGATTGTAGGTCAGCCACCACTGCATCGCTGAATCTCGCTGTTTTACCGACGAGTGTAATTTTGTCCGCTCGGATATCCGTTGGCGCCGCGTAACCTACGGTGGCTGCGGTGGCAATCAACTCATCAAGGTTTTGGTCGAAATCGATAATGATTTTGTCTAGACCGTAGATGCCGTCGGCAACAATACCAACACCCCCTACATTTATCCCATCTATATATAATGGCAATCCGCCAGGATCAGCCGACAGTCCTAGCGGTGAGCGGTGAGGACCTACCGTGGAGGTAGCGCCCGCCTGAAACCGCCGAGAAAAGTCTGAGCAAGGCAATTGACTGAATTGCACGCCAAATAGAGGCCCTGAAGACACATTACCCTCACCAGGGTTGAAGTTTTCTTGCACAATTTGACTTGCGGTACGGGTTGTAAAGGCATTCCCTCCGGTCGATAAGTACGCACCCGTAATAGCCTTGGCAATCGCAGCAGCTGAAGATGGTATAAAATTCAAACTTTCCAATCCACCAACCACCGGCGAACCTAGCTCAGCCGTCGATGTGACTGTGACAAACCTTTCTGCACCCGTACTTTCAAACACGCCGAGCACATTACCCACCCTATCTACAACAGCAATTGTAGCAGACACATTCCTAGCTTCTGCTTCGGCAACAGCCTGAGCGATAACCGTTTCCACATCCACAGAAGATAAAAAGCAATTGTTACCGCAAGTGGTCGATGTGCCTCCCGGGGCAGGATTACCTACTGCACCCTCCTCTACTGCAACAGTATCACCACTGCCACCGCCACCACAGGCAGAGAGGAGAAATGCACCTAATAGAAAAGGTATCAGCGCTTGCTTCATTGCAATGGGTCCATCTTCATGTGCTCTCCCATCGAGCTTTGGGAATCTAAGTGAAACTCGTGACAAGTTGTACAAGTGCTTTGCAAAAGATTACTTGCATGTTCGCCACCGTGACAGGAACGACAACTAAACATATCTGGCATTAATACATCAGTCGCAACGGCGGAGCTCTCCGCTTCATGACACCCGTCACACTGCATATTCTTATGTTTGCTGTGCGAGAACACTGACAGAGGCATCCAGCTTTCATTAACTCGAACTGGGGTAACCTCCCATGGTACGACCTGATCGCCATTTTTTGCGATTTCATGACAAATTGTACAGGTTTGCTTCTCAAACAAATTTTCAGCCGCGCCATTCACTTTCAATTCTATGAAGTCGCTGGCTTGCTGAGTTAAAGGCTTGGTGTTATCCACCTGCGTCGCGGCGATTAAATCCGCTATCGACTCTGTTCGCACTCGCCGTCCGGGCCTTCGCACTTCGCGCGATTCAGGCATTTCCAATTGCGCTGTTTTTGAAGCCGCTTCCAGCTGATCACGGTTTAAAAACTGGTAAGCGTAGTATTCTCTGAGCGTAAGCATAAGATCAGGTGGAGAGCCGTGAGGAACAACACGATCAGGTGAGGCCGGATCAAAGGTGAGCTGGTGGCAATCAGCACAATGCTGCTCCATCGTCACAGGGCGCATATTCAAACCGCCTTTTTCTGGCTGATGACAATCTGCGCAGACCATGACCACTTTCCCGTCAACACCATCTATGCCATCGCTGCTGACGTGAATGTCGTGAGGAAAAATCAAATTGCTTTCTTCAACTAGATCGTTTGCATGCAAATCAACGCGTTCCCGCTGCCAACTTGACCCTGTCCATTTATCCAACGACACCATGAATGTTGGGTGATCTTCCAAAAAGTCATTCGCCGGCCTCAAAGAACTATCAGCGAAACCCGCCACTTCGAGGTCCGCATGACAGGTTGTGCAAACCGCCTGATCTTCTCGGGTAATACTGCCTGTCGAGCTATGTTCTTTATGGCAATCCGCACATTGTTCTGCCGCGCCGTAACCTTGTCCCATCAGTTCTGTGTCGAAATGGTGGTTTACTGAGGTGTGACACGTCAGACACTCTTCATCCCTTGTTTGAGTAAAGGCCTCCGCATGACAGTAACTACAATCATCGCCCATATATGCGTGACTCTGGTGCAGTTTACCTGTTAGCCAAATCCCATCGTCCGGGAGCGGTGCATCACGTAGCAACGCCATCTTATCGCCACCCATATAAAAGGCCACGCCAGGAATCCCGAGCCCTAGTGATATAATGAGGACGAATAGCACCCATGAAATTCCTCGCTCTGGAAGACCAACATGCTTGAGTCGGGTTGTAAACCGATCCCTCAGCGATTCGACTTGCTCGGCGGAAAGCTCGACTTCGACAACAAACTCTGCATCGCCTTCACCCGGCAATACGCGGAGCGTATGTCCTGATATATCAACCTCGTCACCCTCGCTCAACACGCTTTTCTTCGACAGCTGATCATTTACCGAAAATCGGTGTTCTCCACTCGCACTTAAGCTTAGCTTGCCCGAAACGACAGATAACCTCGAGTGTGCAAGAGGTAAACGCCGATCAGAGATTTGAATAACCTGATCTGTGCCTCGTCCAATCGTGGCGACGCTGCCGTCAAAGGTGCTCTGTTGAACACTTTTTGACTCGATGTAACGTACTATTATGCGCACTCGAAATCCTTAGCTACCAATACAAAAATACAGAAACAATATGAGCAATCAATGCTGCGATTAACCCAAACGACATGGGAACATGAAAAAACAACCAAACTTCCTGAATTGCCGACATTCTGATGTCTGTCCGAATAAGCGAGAGCAGTTTTTGTCGGCTAGCGTAATCTCTAACGATGACAGCCATTTTCTGTGACTCTTCTCCAGTCGCGTTCGACATGTGTTTCACGAGCCAATCAACAGCTGCATCCTGATTCGGATTGGCAAGCACAACCCCATCAATCATCACTTTTGATTTATCTCTAGCCAAAAGCTGATCGAACACGCCACCACCAATTTCAGTTCTATCAATTGCGCTTGTGACCACACCCTTGACGTCATCAGAAAGCTTGTTAACACTTTTTCTGAGTTGCGAATCAGAGTCTTCTAGGCGTAAAAAAATGTCATCGAGCGTTTCACTTTTTTTCAACGTGTTACGCTTTTGCGGATAAGACATATAAGCCCAAACACCAAAAAAGCCGCTAAAAATCACCAAACACATTAGCACGTAAGCGAGGGTATGAATATTCAGTGCCAGCTGAAAACCAGTGTGCAACGTGGCGATAATCAGCAACGCAGAGCCAAAGTACACATGGGCAGACACCCATCCGCGGACTGTCCCCCAACCTTTGGCAAAATTACGTTTTCGCCGACCTAAATATAGCAGCCAAAGTATCAGCAGGGCACCGATGGTACCCAACGTGTATCCATACCAGGTTCCACCATTAGGTGTGTCCGGCGGATCGTGCCAGCCATAGATAATTATGCTCAGCACGACGAGGGAAAGCGCTAACCAAAAATATCGACCCCCGGCATGACTTACGAAAGATGTATGCATGATTCTTAAACTCTACAATCCACTTGTCGTTACTAATATTTCGCTCTGCAGATTTTCCACATCACAACCTTTTTATCTCAATCACTCTCGATTAGGCATTCACCAAATCAACAAAATCCTCGGGACTTAATCTTGCTGCTGCACCCGTTGGGCAAGCACGGACACAAGCAGGACCGCCTGATTGATCCTTGCACATATCACACTTGACCGCTTGCTTGAAGGAGGCCTCGCCAACTTTTGCGGCTGCACCCTCACCAGGTTTGTGACCAAGGCCAAACAGCATCCATCGCCAAAAATTGTTTGGGGCTTCTGTTTTATAGGACATTTGAATGACCCCATAAGGACAATTCTGCTGGCAGTTACCACAACCAATACAGTTATCTCCTATAAACACTTCACCACCCAAACCGCCACGTTGAATAGCATCAGGTGGGCAGTCTTTCATGCATGTTGGATCTTCACAGTGCCGACAAGAAGTTGGCACATGAATATGCGCAAAGGTAGGACCTGCTTTACGGTCTAATCTCGATGTGCCATCGTGCGTGGCAGCACAGGCTGATTCACAGAAATCACAACCAACACAAATATCTTCATCGATAAGCAACACGTCCGTTGCTTCTCCCAACCCTTCCCCCATGAGAAAAGACATCAAATCACTCGATTCAGAATTACTCTGCAGCGCAACGTTTTGTTGATTACGCTCCTGCATTGTTGCCTGCAAGGTTTCTTTAAGCGCCGGAGACCTCTCGAGCAGCATGTGAAAGGATTCTTTATCGATTGAAATTGTTTCCGTTTTCACCGTGGCACTAATGGTCGCACTGCGAACTGTGTCGCCTAACAGCCCCATTTCACCCACTGCAACGTTCGCGGGCACATAACTCATAATGACGTCTCGGCCATCTATTTCCACTGAGACGGTAACTGACCCATTGCGGATAAAATGCAAACTGTCCGCCTCATCGCCTTCTGAGAAGATGACCTCTCCCGGAGCGTACTGATTGATCTGCGCGTTAGCTGCAATGGGCTGTAATTCTTCAATTGGCGTATCCGGTGCGAACTTCTGCTGAATAGTGCGAACGATAAAGGTTTCGTCAAGCACACGCTTTACTGCCTCTACCGAGGCGATGAGTTTAATCATGGTGCGTCGCGGTGTTTCGATTAGGACACAGTTCTTACCTGCTTTAATAGTCGCAGAACGGCGGCGACCTGAAATCAGGCTCATCTCTCCAAAGAAACTACCCATGCCAGAGTTAATCGACAGACTCTCATTAATCTCAATGTTTACTTCACCTTCCAGGACAGTGAAGAAGGTATTGGTGTAGTCATTTTTCGAAAATATAATGTCACCTTCGGCAGGCACCACCACATTGGAATCAAGCATCAACTCACGAAATAGCAGCGCGTTAACACCACCAAAGACTGGGATACGCTCTTGCGCCATCTCAAGTATTTCATCTACTTCTAGGTCGAAAGGTAGGGCCTTAAATTTGTCTTCAAGCAATCCATGGTCGGCGGGTTTCACCTCGTTACCGACAATGTATTCGACGACTTCATAGCCCTGATTCATCGCTTGCTTGATGAGAGGATAGCCACCTAAAGCACCAATAATGTACATGCCTTCGACGTTTGATTCATAGGTACTGCTGAGCGCAGGTATCGCCGTCATATCCTCGCTAGGAAATTCGATGCCGAACGACTCGACCAAACCTCGAGGAGGTATCGCCCCAAGACGAGCAATAATTCGGTTCACCGGCAATATTGCCTCACCGGTGCTGGTTTTTAATTTTAAATTACCTGCGAAACTGTCATCACTGGCCAATTGCTCCACTTCAGCGGGAGAACTGCTGTAGTAGCACTCGATGGTCTCAGCATCGATTGCCGCCGTGATAAGATTCAGATTGCCCTCTTTCGCACGGGCAAATTCATCCTTTCGATTGATAATATAAACTTTGTTGTTTTTCGAAAGCGCGATCGCATTTTCAATCGCAGCATCACCTGCGCCGACCACAGCTATACATTCGTCTTTGTATTCATCTGGATCATCGAGTTGGTACTGGACCCATTCCGCTTGATCACCCGGAACGCCCAGTTGACGAGGATTTCCCTGCATACCAATGCCGAGAATGATATGTTTAGCTTGAATGTCGTCGCCGCTGATAAGACCGATGGTGAAATTGCCTTTCTCACCTGAGATCGACTTTACTTCAGCGCCATATTTGATATTGACACCTAATGTGTCAATGCCGTTTTCCCATACATCAAGAATTTCTTCGCGCTTTCCCGCGTCAAAACCTACCGGGCTACGAAGCGGTAACACCCCAGGCTCAGCCATGACGTGCTTGCCTTTTTGGTACTTTTGAATTGTGTTCGCGATCTTTGGAGAGCTTTCCAAAAGCACATGATCGATTCCGGATTCAGCACAACGCGCGGCTGCACTTAGCCCCCCTGGCCCCGCACCAATGACAGCTATTTCGAACAATTCATCCCTCCCGCTTCTTATTATTCTTTCCTGAATTCGGACTGCTCATCTTTGCCTTAAAAGGGGGCGAGTCGACTTCATAACGCCAAAGTAACACAACAGTTCGGCCAGAATCAAAACGTCGGAGGATAGCGCGTTAGCGCTGCCTACCGGCTGTTTGCGACATGCCCAAACAGCTGACAAACATTGAAAACGGCCCGCTACAAGAGAAGTACTCAGGCGCTTCAAAAACACAAAGATCTCGGCTATTTCATGCTGTGTGCTCTACAACCGAATAAACTTGGCCTTCCATTGCTGTGTCCCACTACCCAAGACTAGCGCAATAATTCGCAAATGACAGCAATTTATTGCATTTTGCAACATATTCATTAATTTGCTGGCCAACCATTTAAGATTCGACCAAAACAGCAACGAAAACCGCCGGGAGACGATCGGACAAGGGTTTTCAAAAAAATCATCCACTATTTCGCATAACTGCCGGTTACCGGTCAACCCGCCGTATTCATCTTGTCGCTAATTGGTTATCACTGATAACAAATGATATCCCCTAAACGCTGTGCTTCCACGCCAACAAAACTCGCGCGCTCACAACGAAGCGCGTGACCGTAAAACCATCGCGTAACTGATAAACACCGTTTAGCGACAGAGCTACCACCCCCGATTTCCCTGTCGAGCAAAAACGATTTGACGCTTTGCCAATCAAATCATAGACAGAATGCAAACCGGCACATTTTCGCTGACAAATCGACGCAACGACAGCAGATGCGTCAGGAAAACCCCGTCAGAGTATTCTTTGCTAAAAGTCTTTAACTTGCTTCTTGATATTCAACTGGATCACCTCCGATTTTTGAGTCAGATCAATCGATCCAGATAGCGCCTGGTAGTCATTCGGTCCAGCGCTCGCAATGCCCGAAGCAGATATGCGTGCGACCACCTCAACAGTGTCAAAATTCGCCAGCCCCATCCCTTGCATCATCGCCATGGATTCATCCAAAGTGACGAGTTGCGGCAACTCACCGCGCGTCATACGCTGCACAGCAAGCGGCATAGGCGGACCAGAGATTGCCCGTGCAAACACGAAAACCGGTGTTCCGGCATCTATTTGCACTGAGTCCGCCACTTCGACCAGCACTTGAAGCTGACGGCCAGCTACGGCCGCGGTTTGCACCTTCGAGGCTGCTCGCATTTTGGGCGCTTTCACCCCCTTTGACCCTATCTGAGGGGCCGCACCTAAGGGCACTTCGGCCATCATGGGCGCATCGCCTAAGTCTTCTTGGATTCGAACGATAGCCCGATTGATCATATCTGCTCGTTCACCTTCAGCGCCTGCCGCTAAAGCGCGCTGAAATAGACCAATCGCACCACGTAAGTCTTCGCTCTGAAAGGCACCCAACGCTTTGATTTCTATCATTGTAATATCATGGGGGTTAAGTGCTAGGGTTGCGTCGATCGCCTCGGCCACCCTAGGTGTGACTATCTGCTTATCTGCCATGTATAGCGCCTCAGCGTAGTATGCCGAGAGACTATGATCATCCTTAAACGTGGCCAACATGTGAGCAAAGGCAGCAGCGGACTCCTCATATTTACCCACATTTAGATAGGAGCGACCCAACATATACCAACCTTTGTGATCATCAGGCTGATCCTTTACGCGTTCTGCCAAAGCCTCAAGATTTTTCGCCAGCGCAACGTCATCACTTGGGTTCTGCGTCTGCAGTTCTTCTGCCAGCGCCACATTGAAACTCAGCAAAGCCGCAACTATCCAAAATATCATCTCACTCTCTTTTCGGTCTAAATTACTTAGAAATGGCCGCCAATTACTCATTAAGGGCATTCTACCTGTTGGCAGATCGCCCGGCGATTTCTGATCGCAGCAGAACATTCGGGCACCAGCCAAGCCAACAATGGCTGTACGCGCGTCCCGAGCCCAACCACGAGCGATCTTAGTGTGACACGGGCATGTACAAAATAAAATCGCCGTAACGCTTGCTTGAGCAGGAACACGGGAAAGATGCCTAGATTAGGCTGTTTGGCGAGAGACTCGCAACTCAGCTGAGCCAGAGATACTAAAGGCGTCAGCTTGGTCGGATATCAGCATGCCCGATAGGGGTTTTCTCTGGCCTATATTGAGCTAGAGAAAACCCTCGTTACGGAATCTCAACGCGAGGTCGGGTTAACAGCTGAAGATTCGAAGCAATCAGCTAATAGATCCCATTCGCGCCGAACTCCTTCAGGAAGGTTCAGCACCCTGAGTCTTATTTGCCTCTCGCCTCTGGTCATCAATTTTCTTGACGCCGTCTCTGATCTCTGGGTAAGTCGAGCAAATTCTATCGAGATCAGAACGTTTCAGCTCGTACATCGAACATGGTGTTGCAGCGGTTGCCGTGGCATTCCTTGCCGTATCATTAAGCAATGCTGATTCGCCAAAAAAGTCACCGGCATAAAGCGTTGCAAGATCTTTCTTCTCGCCATTTGTTTCAGCTGTCACGTGGGCAATACCTCGTGCAATTAAAAACATGGAGTCACCCACTTGACCTTGCCGGATAATATCTGTTCCTCTCGTCACCGTCGCAGCGCGCAGGTAGTTGGCAATCACACCATACTGACTTGGATCGATCTCGCTAAATAGGGGTACCTTTGCGAGCAATTCATCTATCTCGATTTCAAAACAAGCAGTCATGTTGTCCTGAGCAAGGATGCGCAGACGCTCAGACTGCTCCTTAATGATGGCGCTGGCAATACCCGACTGAATAATGCCAAGTTCTTTCGCGTGGTGAACTGAATTGCGCTCTGAGATGAGCATCAACCGCTGCCCTAATTGTTCCTGCGTGGTTTCGACGAATTCAGGATATTGTTCCCCTACTTCATCAATTTGCGCCTTCGCTTCATTAGAAATACCCTCGTAAATAGCGTGTAGACGCTCCACAATATTTGCATCGTACTCAGTGCCCGCGATCTTTGATAACTGCGTTAAGACTGTTTGGCTCGCCCTATGTCGGGCCCATACTACGCCATAACTTCTCACGATCCATTGAGTACGCATTGCTTCCAGCGTGCGATGCATTCCGGGCACAAAGCTCAATATGGACATCAGCATGAAACTAAAACGTTTGCTGATGGAAGTTTCCATTTCTGCGGTGGGCAGCCCACCACCATGACGCACGCCATCCATCTGCACTTCCATGGTGTAATTCAACTCACGGTATGCCCATTCGTTGATCAAACCCTGTGAAAAAAATTCTCTATAACTTGATTTTTCCCGAACAATACAGCGCATGGCCAAGTTGGTGATTTTCTCGTCGGCATCCATTTCTTCGTGAACATTCGCAATCTCTGATTCCAGCCCAGATATTTGCCGCTCGCCTTTTTCTTTAATGTTGTCTGCAATTCGGTTTGAGAAAAGGCCGCCATTGGCCAGTTCATTCATGCGGGTCAGACCCTCGGCACGCGCATCGCGGTCCCCTTCCAACTTGGCTAACTGGTCAGCGAGACTGAACTGATCTAACTTTAAGCGCTTCACAAGCCCTTCAATAGACAGGCCTTGGAAGATCAACGTAAATACTACGGCACCCATAACAACCGCTACTAGCGTGTCTTTATGGGCAAAACCCTCTGGCAGCGCTAGCACGATAGCAAGTGCGATTGCCCCCCTCAGACCGCCCCAATACATCACCATTCTATAGGGCATACCGATAGCGTCCTGCCCAGGCATTTTACCGATTAAAGGCACAGCCCCAAAGACGACCACCGCACGGGAAAGCAGCATACATCCGAAAACCAGCGCGATAAGGTCTAGCGACTCCCAAAGTGCGCCCAGGTCGATCTGCATCCCGACCATTAAGAAAATCAGAACATTGGCGATGTAGGCCAGGTATTCCCAGAAATGCTCCATGAATTCTTCCGTAGAGGGCGAGATCTTTGTCTTACCCCACGAGCCCATCATGATGCCGGCGGCTACGACCGCCATAATGCCACTTACATGGAAGACATGTTCAGCAATAATGAACGAAAAATACGCAAGAATCGTTGAAAGTGTAATCTCAATATCAGCGTCCGATTCGATCGCCCCCAACATATGTCCTACCGCCAGCGCTAATATCCAGCCGACAAATGCTCCGCCTATAAAGACGACAAAGAACTCGCCAATACCCGATATCACGACCCCGCCTGAAAATTCGCCAGCGCCAGCAGTGATGATACCGATAAGCAACGTGGCAAGTACTAAAGATGTCGCATCGTTAAATAGACTTTCCCCTTCTACCAACACAGTGAGTCGTTCTGGCACACCCAGCTGCTTGAAAATCGAGATCACTGCGACGGGATCCGTTGCGCTCAAGATAGCGCCGAGGAGCAGCAATACTAGTAAATCAAACTCCGTAAAGATCGACATAATAAAACCAATTATCGCCGTAGAAACTAATAAACCGGGGACAGCCAGGGTGAGTATCGGGAGGATATTTCTACCTACTTGGCGCGCATTTAGGTTGAAAGCAGATTCAAATATTAGCGTCGGGATAAAAACAAACAAGACAAGGTCTGGCGTTAACGCGAAGTTCTTTAATGACCCAAAGCCGAGTATATTCTCAGACGCATAGGATACAGCGATCCCTACAAACACCAGCCCAATAGTTAAGGGTAATTTGTTAATTCGTTTGCTCAGCATTGTGGTGACGGCTGCCACCAACATGAGCAATGTAATGCCGGTCATCAATTCAGCTATATGAAACTCTTCATGTGCCATAGCGATATCCCCTTCTTATTTTTGTTTGTTCCAAGCAGCTTGCGCGCAACCGCCTGCCTTCTCCTTACTTTAATCACTTTAAAGGTAAATTGATGGCGATCAAAGTTTGATATACACAACTTATTTTTCACCTATAAGAACAGTAGCATAATGTCAGATATTTTCCTCTGATGCCAAATTCCTCGCCTTTCTGAACCCGACAAAACCACCTAGGCTATAGCCCGGGAACTGAGGCGCATCCCTCTTTGCGAGCGAAACCGGCAAGTTTACTGTTTCGATAAGCCAATCAGCACGCCAATCAGCACGCCAATCAGTCTGCCATGGCGCTACTCAGGCGCTCTTGTCAGCGATTCTCGACCCTAACACCTTGCTCGATCATTGCCCATAGCCACAAAAAACACCACATTGAGTGCGCTATCGAGAAAAATAGGCTTCATGCGAGCCCGTGATCACTGCACTGTCGCAATGCTTGACGATTGATATAGAGATCAAAAGGGTCTTGTTCAACACCCTTCTTGGCATCATCCCGCTCTGGGATGACCCAAACGTAGCCTTCGTTTACTAAGCGCCCGGGAGATTGGCGCTTGTCTGGTTAGCCGATTGACTTGTGCCCAAAGAGGTAATGCCCGACATACCATTCCCGTCCATGGTCGTATGCGAACAGCTCTTCACAGGCCATGAAGAACATGCGCCAGCGGTTGATTAGAATAGTGGCGTCAGTTGGATCATCGCTGTTTTCGAAAACCTCTCGAACCTGATCAATGTGCTCGTCCATATGACTCAGCCAAGCCCTGGAAGTCTTCGCGTAGTGCTTCCCGTTCACCGCCCAACGATCTTGTAGCGAGAGAGGAGACTTTATTTGTGTGGGCAGATCCCAGCTGGGCATCAACCCACCCGTAAAAAAGTGCCGCGCCATCCAGTCCGCTTTGCCGTCATCTTGAAAAAAGTAGGGCATGGTTTTATGGCAGAAGATATGAAACCACAGCTTGCCGGATGGCCTAAGCCAGGTCGCGATGCGTTCAAATAACATTTCATAATTACGCATATGTTCAAACATCTCGATGGAGAGCACCCTGTCAAAGGTCTCGTCTGTTGCGAAATCGTTCATGTCGCAAGTAACGACGTTGATGTTCTTAATGCCTTGTTCAGCTGCTTTGCGATCAATGTAGATTTTTTGGGTCGTAGAATTACTGACCGCTGTCACCTTTGCATTTGGGTAGTGCTTTCCTAACCAGAGCGTTAAGGATCCCCAACCGCAACCGAGCTCTAAAATTTCCATGCCATCTTCTATCTCTGCGCGCTCGCAGCTGACAGAGAGCATGCTCTCCTCTGCAACGGATAGATTATTTACATTCGTTTCGAATAGACAGCAGCTATATTTTTTGTGCTCTCCAAGCGTAAAGTCGTAAAACTCGGTTGGCACTTCGTAGTGCTGATCGTTTGCGTCTTCAGTGTTAAGTGCGAGTGGGCTTGCCGACATCGACTTAATCAACTCCTTTAGGCGACCTTCTACGCTAAAATTTTTCCTTTCTTTTGCAAGTCTTTGGCCGAGTATTCGGCGGATACCGAACCGCGTCAGAACATCTGGCACATAGCCTTTCTCAACTAGATCGATAATACCCATGCTAGGTCCTATTTTGCGTAAGTCGGTTTTGTGAATTCTGCCTGAACGCAGCCAATGGATTTTTCTTCGAAGCCACCCTCGCAATAACACAGATAATATTCCCACATGCGCAGGAATCGGTTGTCGTATCCGAGTTGCTTGATTTGTTCGACGTTTAGATAGAATTTTTCGCGCCATTTGCGCATTGTGGTTGCATAATGCTCGGTGATGTCCTCGAGCCCTGTCATGCGCAGGTCGGTTTCATTAGTTGCTGTGTTGGTAAGCGCAGTCACCGAGGGTAATGCGCCACCAGGAAAGATGTAACGTTGAATGAAATCGACGTTACGCTTCGAGAATTCGTATCGTTGATCTGCGATTGTAATGGCTTGAATGAGCATTTTCCCCGCTGGCTTTAGCAAAGAAGCACATTTCTCGAAGTAGTTGCCAAGGTAGGCAAGACCTACCGCTTCTATCATTTCAATCGAAACCAACTTGTCGTATTGGCCGGTGAGGAGGCGATAATCTTTCTTAACAATTTCAATTCGGTCCTGCATTCCTGCGTCTTTTATCCTTTGACAGGCTAACTGATATTGCTCCTCACTAATCGTCGTTGTAGTGATTTTACAGTTGTAGTTTCTCGCGGCATGCAGAGCAAATGAGCCCCAGCCAGTACCAATTTCAACAACGTGATCTGATTCACTCAGCGCGAGTTTCTGACAAATCCTATCTAGCTTGGCAGTTGACGCTTGTTGCATTGTCGAGTCAGATTGCTCAAAAAAGCCAGCTGAGTATGTCATCGTCGGATCAAGAAAATTTTCAAATAGTTTGTTACCAAGATCGTAGTGCGCTGCGATGTTCTTCTTGGACCCATGAATCGAATCTTGATTCATCAGATGGAGTAACTTGTAGAGCGGCTTTTTATAGGCAGCGTTACCCAGTCCGGCTAGCACAGGGGTATTGCGGAGTAAGACTTGTATAAGCGATGTCAGTTGATCGCAGGTCCACAATCCTTGCATGTATGCCTCAGAGGCACCCACTGCTCCGCCCGCAGCGAGCGTGGTATAAAACCGGTCATCATGCACTTCCACCGTGGTTGAAAGCTCATCGCTATTTCCGCATTGCAGCGTAAAATCGCCATCGATAAAGGTAATACTGCCGTGTTTAAGTTTACTAAAGTTAGCGTAAAACTTCTTCTTAATGAGTGTGATCAACCAGCCATCTTTACGTCTAACTGATTCTGGTAAGTGATCAAGCGTGAGCGTTTTCATTCGCTGTGTTCCTGCCGTTTTATTTTATTCGGGTGACCGTAGAATGGTATTTTTTTCAACCACAAAATTGCAGCTTGAAAGTAGATGGCGCTGATTGTGAGAAACGCCTGGCCAATCTGGCGACGGGTGCTACGAGCGAGGGTGTCAGCGTTAATGGGTTGCTTGACCATTGACATACTTGCTGTAAAAAATGGTTCCGAACATCTGCTTACCTTGATCAACACGTTCATTAGATCACTTGGATCACTGATAGCCCATTCATAGGTAGTATCCATGGGCATAAACGGTGAAACATGAAAATTTTTTTGAGTCGGATTAATGAACTCGGGACCTTCCAACAAGTAGGCGTGACGTTCGTCCCAAGGTGTATTATGCACCTCTGCCAGGACATATTTGAGCTCTCTTGGCCCACCTTCTTCGGCGTGATAACAATAAAAGAGGCTAATGGGATTCATGCAATGACCCAACCTTCTTGGCGTCGTCAGCAGGTAAGCGGCGCCATTAAATGTATCGCCGCCTAAGTCTTTAATGGTTTTCTTCACCTGCTCTGTGAGCGACAGCTCCCCCGGAAGATAATCCTGGCGTTTAAAACTGATGAAGTTGAAGCGTCCCACAGACCAAAATGAGGATTGAGAGAAGACGGTTTCTATCTCTGAAAGTTTGAGAAACAGATAATCCAGCCGGTATTGGAATGTGTGGACGTTCGGTTTGAACCTTTTGTGAAAAATCGTGCCTTCATAGATGCAGGATTTCACCAACTCACTCCTAATTCCTGACACACACGCAGCGCGCTCTTCACGCCATCCTCATGAAAGCCATAATGCCAATAAGCGCCGCAATAGTGGGTGCGGTTTTGTGCAGAAATTTCTCCATGACGGTCTTGTGCCTTGACCATTTGAGCATCATAAAATGGGTGAGAATACTCAACTGTGTTAATGATCGCATCGGGTCGTATATCAGGGTCATTCAGCGTTACAAGCACCTGTGTACGAGTCGGTATGTGTTGCAGGATATTCATATTATAAGTCAAGCGTGCCTGGTCTGCTGTTTTATTTCGAGGAATTGCGTAGTTCCAACTTGCCCAGGCTTTGGGCCGACGCGGTAGACGAGACCTATCGGTGTGCAGATAAGCCGTATTTCTCGAAAAACGTATTGCGCTGAGAATCTGTTGCTCCTCGAGAGAGGGCTCTGCCAGTAATTGAAGCGCTTCATCACTATGGCAAGCCAATATAACCTGATCAAACGCTTCATTTTTTTTCTCGGTCTCTATCACTACCTCAGAGGCACTACGAACAATATTTTTGGCCCCTGCAGAGAGCCGTATGTCTTGGAGGTGCGGCTGCATAGCTTTGATATATTGATTTGAGCCCCCCTTAACAACAAACCACTGGGGACGATTTTTCAGATCAACGAGACCATGGTTGATAAAAAACTTTATTAGAGACCGAATGGGAAACTGGCCAATCGCTTCGTCGCCGGTGGACCAGATTGCGGCGGCCATTGGATAAAGGTATCGAGATGCAAATATCTTGCTGAACCCATGCTCAGTAATAAATTCATCGAGGCTCTTCTCGCCCGGATCGATAGTTTTCGCCATTTTGTTGAAACGCAAGATGTCTCGAATCATGAGCCAGAACGAAGGCCGAAATAGATTTTTTCGTTGCGCGAATAAACTGTCAAGATTGTGGCCGTTGTACTCCATATCCGCTGCCTCATCCCTGAGCGAGAAGCTCATCTCTGTAGGCACGCCAGCGCAACCTAGCTCCTTCAGCAACTTGATAAAATTTGGATAAGTCCGGTCGTTGTAAACGATAAAGCCGGTATCAACTATGGTCGATAAATTATCTATTTCTATCTTATGGGTGTGCGTATGCCCCCCAAGATAATCGTTCTTCTCAAAAAGCGTAATTTCATGCTCATTACGCAGCAGATAGGCGCAAGTCAGACCGGAGATCCCGCCTCCCACTACAGCAACCTTAGCCATCTTGTATTGACATCCTGTTCATAATTAACCTTTCTTACGCCTTCATCCGACAATATATCGTCGCGAGCGCGCAGATAGACCTGTCGATTTTATGCTTTTTAAACTGTCGCTTTATGTCGCTGAGAGCTGTCAGAGAGGTACGAATTTTAAACTGCATTTATGTTCGATTACAAAAGTATCTTAATCGGTTTTCTGCGACAAGAAGTAAGTGAAGTCGCTTCTCAATCAAGGATGGTCGATGTCTGAATGGCCAATCATCCAGTGTATTTCAGACGCAGCAGAGCACCAACCGCAAAAGGCTCAAGCACTACTGATTTTTCGTTAAATAGATCCAAGAAAAATGCGACGTCAACTTCCATTTAACATATACTCGCGGACTTTTATTGTTTGTAGGGAAGAACGTGAATATCTTAAAGATCGCACTACAGATAGTTGGCTTGCTTATCCTTCTTGGTATGGTCGCCATCGCAACACTACGTTTTCAGCGCAGCGGTAGTGACGGCGCAACAATTGTATTCCCTGGAGGGGAGATGGTTGCGGGAGAATTACACGAGGGTGCCGAGCCCGACTGGAGTTTCACTGATGAAATTTTCACCGTCGAGTTACAGCTCAATGATCCCATGGCGACACGGCGTATCTTCATCACGGAGAGCGAAGGCAAGATTTATGTGGGATCTGATTACATGAAGTCTCTGCTAGGTCGGATTTGGAAAGAGTGGGCTTTCGAAGTTGACAAAGGCAACGACGAGGGCGTTTTACGTGTTAACAATGTCCGCTACCCTCGGCAGCTGGTGCGCATTAAACAGGGCGATGTACTTGATGGCATCGCCGCGAAATCGCTCGCAAAATACCGCGGTATAGAAACCCCGGTATCCGCCGAAGCCATCGCCGCTGAGCGCAAGAGAATCGAAGATGGCATCATTTGGATCTTCGAACTCGCCCCACGCTAAGACTAAAGGAAACGCACCATGAAATTACGAAACTATCTTATTCTTTGCGCTGCTGGATCATTACTCACTGTGCTCACCTTAATATTAGTGCCCAGTGTCGGAGTAGCCATAGAAGGTTTACTGATTGCTTTTCTTTCGACCAATGCAAATTAGTGAAACCTAAACGTGATCAAACGAGATGACCGGTTCTTAGTTTCGCCATCGTCGTCCTTGCTCGTTAGGGCTCACACTTCAGCGCGTATTGAAGAAGTAATAAATTACTTAGGATAAAAACGCATCTCTACCGTATCGTCCTTTACATTCATTGTAGTGATACAGAGGTACTGGTTTCCGTCACTCACATCATCGAGTGAATAGAAAGAATAAACATGTCCTTTCCTGCTCCAAACCCCTTGTCTCGAAGCACTCACTCTTAAGCCATCATTATTTATCGCAACAGCTCTTCCTTGAAAAGATCCCTGGTCCGGAGAATTGGGATTACTTAATTTCACATTATAGGTTAACCATGTCTTTCCATATTTCTCATTATCAGAAACCACATCTATTACGCCACCTGAATCAGTCAACGAGGTTGCGCTTATTTTTCCAGATAGGTTAATCCTTTCCCCAGTTACGTCAAAACCATAAGTCGCGGATGAGCTCAAAATCATTACGAGCGCAAATATTTTTTTGTAGGTATGTTTCATCGTACTAATATCCTCATTGTTGGTAGGCCAAAATAGAACGAATTTACTTTAAAAGTAAACCAAAAACTCAAATTTCGTCTGAGCGTGGTTGATCTCATCCGATGCTGAATGATTTCCAGAGTAGCGGTACTTTCTCGCTTAGTTGCCAACAATAGAAACTTGACGCCGCACTTGTGTGGCTTTCAAAAGTATTGTGGTTGGTCTTTTACGAGAAGCAGACAGTGCTGTTAATTTTAGATAAGGGATGGCCAATGTTTGAATAGTCAACCGTCTACCGTGTTGAAGGCGTCTGGTTTGATCACTGCAAAAATATGATTTCGCGCATACTTAATTTGGCGATTTATTCACAAATGTTTTTTGTCGTGGCTAGGCCGAATTGTGACCGAAAACGCCGCGGTCAATTTTGCTACCTGGGGCGTAAATATTTCGTCTAAAGACTTGGGCCAAGTGTCCGGCAGACATCCAGCTAATTGATACTACAACCAGTCGTGACTTTTTCTAACCCTTCTTGTTCAAGTAATCATGAACTAAGCAAGTTAAGTGCAGGAAAGGAAGACTTATATCGAAGGGCGTATTTACAAGTGCTTAGCCGGGTAAGCCGCTAGTAATACACCCAATAAATTAACGCTTAACTTGCGTATTATTGGTTCCTCGATATAAGCCGCCATATTGGCGTGTTTTCTTTCATTATCGTTCAAACACTGCCGCCATTGGACAAACCGATCCTTCGTCTAATCACACGCCGCAAACTGGCCAGAAGGAAAAGGCGCAAAGAGGCTGTAAGTTATTGAGAAATTTACGTCCGCTTCCGTGATCTGTTGCAGGTCTCCTAAGCTCTGAAAAGCGCCACATGCTTCGAATGGACCGCAGATCAGGCCGTCGCCGTCGGTGTCAGAACCTGCAAGCGCGAAATAATCGCCTGACGGAACTGAGTCGAAGCTTGCAGAGTAAACACCATCGACAGGAGAGACCAAAGCGCAACTTGTCTGTTCAAGGCTAGAAGCATCTAACAGAATTACATGCATTGGCCCTGCGTTTAGAGGCGCAGCAGGCGGCACGTTTCTAATTGATATTGGAACAGACAAGCTTGAAACATTCGATGTAACGTCAAGTGTAAATTCGCTTGTGCCTTCCGGTAAATTTTCTCTATCAACAGTGATCATATAAGATCCCAAACCGTTAGCGTCAACTTGGCTATCAGCAGCAATCAGAAATAGGTCAGAACTAATTGATATACTATCTATCGTCACAGGCGCCTCAGCGTCCCCCGAGTTTCTAAATTCAACTTCCACACTCGTCAACCCTGATCCAAAATTCAAGCTGTTAGGCAGCGCCGCGAGATTACCAACTGGCTCAGCTGGCTCACAGGGATTATCGTCTCCTTCAACTGGCGTTGGCGAAACGCCTGCCAGACACTCGGCAGCTCGGACAGCATCAAGCGTGTCAATCAGCCCTGCGCCAAAAAGGTCGTCCCGACCGGGATCGCCAATATCTAGTACGATGGTTCTTTCTGCGAGCGCTTGATCGAATTCGTCAGGCGTCAGCCCTCCATGGACCGATTCCATTAGGGCAGCGACTCCCGCGACGTGCGGTGTGGCCATTGAAGTACCATTATATGTCGCGTATCCACCTGGTTCGTCACAACTATCAGAACCAATTGTGCTTAAAACGCCATCGTTGAAACCATCATTATTATTGTCCGCGAAAGATTGTCCACCGGGTGCGCTTACATCGACTTCTGTGCCGAAGGTTGAGTATGACGCCAGAATTGCATCCTCTGGATTACCTCCTGCGCCATGGGCAGCAGCAGAAACGGATACCACACCTTCATAAGAGGCGGGATATCCCAATTGGCTAGAAGCATCATTTCCTGCAGCTGCAACGATTATCACACCCGCTGCTCTTATTTGGGTGTAGACATCTTGTGCAGCTTGGTTAAAGCCACCACCACCAAGGCTCATATTAATAATGTCTGCTGTTTGAGCTGGCACTATGCCAGATTCGTTGTCGAGACCCGCGGCATAGAGGTTACCCTGCAAGATATCAAAGGTTGAGCCACACCCGCAGTTGCCTAGCACCCTGATGGGCATAATAGAGACGTCTCCTCCTACTCCCGCAACACCAATACCATTATTTGTGGGAGCGGCGACCGTACCTGCTACATGCGAACCATGAAACCCGGTTGCATTGGCTGGACCAATATCCGTGGCGTCTGGGTCGATACCAGGCGTGTCATCTCCATCGATGGAAGCAATAGAAACGAAATCGTAACCAAACCGTAACTTACCCGTCGCATCGGAAGCATCGGTATCCACGTCCGCCCAATCTGGGTGCGCTTGGGGTCCCGTAACAGGCACAATGCCTGTATCTAGGACTGCCACTATTACATCTTCACTTCCCGTGGCATTATTTATACCGCTATCCCATGCTTCCTCGAGTTTAATGAGCGAGTAATGTGAAGCAAATTGTTGAGCGACAAGATCAGGATCATCGTTTGGGAGCGCGCTCTTATAGCGCACGTAGTTCAAGCCTGCCGATTTGATCATTGATTCATTTTTAGCAATCGACTTTGCGACGAGCACCGTCAAAAATAATTCTTGCTGGTCAGGCACGCCATTAGCATCTTTATCGCCAGCAGCAAATGCCATTTGCAAATCACTTTCGGAGGACCAAGGTGCAGACCTGATGCCCAGCCGTTCAGTGATGCTCGTCCAACCAGCAATTGTGTTGTCAGGCAGGCCGACTTGCATCAGCATGGTTCCCGCTCCACCGGTTATCGTCATACCCATTGCATTGACCGCTTCTTCCTGAGCAGCACTAACTTCAGCACGTGGCGCATCTTTCATGCGCGTTCTAAACGCTGAAGAGGTCGACATGACCCACTCTCCGGCTCGAATCTGCGAACACAACTCTGTTTGATCACAATTCGCGTCGCTTATGCTTGAAAGGCGCACGGCTCCTGCATTAACCGCAGCGGACTGAGATCCTTCATCTTCTATTGAAAGTAGATAGCCGGCTTCACCTTGGAAGACAATAACTTGTAGGAAGTATTCCCCTGCTTCATTTACTGAGACACTTTCTACATCAGTGACGCTAAAAGAGCCATCCACGAACTCTAGGCCGTTCGCTCCTTCTTTGAATAGTTGGAGATCCAAATCATCTGAGGCGCCATCTCCATTTATGTTGAGAAGCACACTCTGACCAGATGCGCCTGTGAACGCATACCAATCTTCCGAGTCCACTTCAGAAGAGTAACCGGACACACTTGTTCCCGCTTGGACAGCTTGCGCTGTCTCAGGGGTGTCGTTGTCCCCATCTGTCGTGTTTGTATCCAAGTCTGCGCCAATGGTGGGAGGGGTCGTCAGCGCGAACTGGACGGTGCCAGCAACTGTCGCCTCGCCAAAGTCCAAAGATGTCGACTCCACTTGCACTGTCTCGACAACTGTCTCGATCACTGTCTCTGTTACAGTTGCACCGGGAACCGGCACTTCAACGGTTTCGGTCTTTGTGTCGGAACAACCGACGGTAAGTACAGCTGCGATCCAAACAAGTGATCGAGCAAAATGACTAGTGTTTTTCATGCCTTCTCTGAATGCGGCGAACATTTTTGGGCTCCTAAATTTTCATGGGTACTGGTCTCATCGGGTAACAATAGCACGTCTTTAACCGATATTTACCGAATTAATGGTTTCCAGACGAACGGTTTATCCCTAGACGATGACGTTTTTGTCGTCAATTTAAAGATATTTGAATGCGACAGGCTCGACGCCAACCTGACTAGACCCGCATAAGCCGGCTTGATGCACCTAATTCGGCGCATGTACTTTACTCATCAATTAAATTACCTAATGATCGGTCTTTGCAAAATTCTAAGGGGCACCAATTGTCTAATCATTCCACTTCAACCCTAAACAACCCGTTGAGCGAACCCTGCGTCATGGTGATTTTCGGCGCCTCGGGCGACCTCACCAAACGATTACTGGTACCTTCACTTTATAACTTGACCTGTGATGCACTTCTATCGCCAAACTTTGCAGTGCTGGGCACTGGCCGCAGTGAGATTAGCAACGATGCGTTTCGACAGAGCATGGCAAGCGAAGACAATGGTTTGCGTGCCTTTCATACGAGAAATGAATTCGATGAACCTGCATGCGAGGAACTACTTTCTAGGTTTTATTTCGAGCCCGCCAATATTGACCCTGAAGGGTTTAGCAAGCTCAGAGAAACGGTAGCCAAACTTGACGAAGAATATCAGGCTGGCGGCAACGTCTTGTTCTATTTTGCCATGGCACCCCGCTTCTTTGGTGCTCTTTGTGAAAACCTCCACAAAGCAGGTTTTCAGGACGGCGAAGGCTGGAAGCGTATCATCGTCGAAAAGCCCTTTGGGACTGATCTGCGATCTGCATTAGATTTGAATGCAGAAATCCTAAGGTACTGGCGTGAAGACCAAATCTATCGAGTAGACCACTACCTCGGGAAAGAAACCGTTCAGAACCTACTCGCATTTCGATTTTCCAACGGCATGTTCGAACCGCTTTGGAACAAACATCATATCGATAATATCCAGTTCAACGTTTGTGAATCTGTTGATGTCAAAGGCAGAGGTGGCTACTACGATCATTCCGGCGTGCTGAGGGACATGATGCAGAATCATATGTTCCAAATGCTATCTTATATTTGCATGGAACCGCCAAGCTCCTTCGACGCTGATGCCATACGTAACGAGAAAGCGAAGGTTTTGGACTCGATTCGTATTTACGATGAAGCGGGCGTCGCAGAGAATGTCGTACGTGGCCAGTACGGCCCCTCTTATGACAATGATGGGAACATTGATCAACCCGGTTATCGCGGCGAACAAGATGTAAACCCTGAATCTAAAACTGAGACCTACGCAGCGGCGAAACTTCAGATCGATAATCTTCGCTGGCAAGGTGTGCCCATTTATCTCCGCTCAGGAAAAGCGCTTTGGAAGCGTGGCACCGAAATCGTTATCGAATTTAAAAAACCACCCGAAGCGTTGTTCAAAGGCACCGAAATCAAGCAGCTAACGTCGAACAAACTGGTCTTTCATATACAACCCTACCAGGGTATCGAACTATTGTTTCAGGCGAAAACACCAGGTCCTACCGTTCAATTACAGAGCGTCGACATGACATTTGATTATGGCGACGCCTTCAACGCTTCTAGATATACAGGTTACGAAGTGATGATCTATGCCTGCTCAAGAGGTGATGCAACATTGTTCTCTCGTGGGGATTTGGTTGAAGCTGCTTGGCGAATCGCTCAGCCATTATTGGACTACTGGTCGAAGACTCCGGCGAATGACTTTCCAAACTATGCACGTAATTCTTGGGGTCCAAAATCCGCCTACGAGCTGTTAGAAAAAGATGGCCGAAGATGGTTCGAAGTAATCACCCCGGATGTCCTTGAAGAGCTGCCGATGTTCAGAGACGCTGACCGATTGCTGCTCAATGCCGTTATTCTTGCCATGCAATCCATTAGCAAAGAAGCCGATGACGTGATTATTCAAAAGGGCGACGCAACCGAGGAAATGTATTTTATCTGTCGTGGTGAAGTACAAGTACTTGATGCCAAAGACGATGTGATCAGCGAGTTGAAGGAAGGCAATTTCTTTGGTGAGATCAGCCTACTCATGTCAACAGAGAGAACCGCGACAGTCAAAGCCAAAACCTCCTGTGATTTGTTCACGCTCAGTAAATCGGTTTTTGGCCGGATTTTACGCGATCATCCCCAGTTTGCGGACAATATCATGCGCATTGCAAAAGAGCGGTACGATCTCTCAGTGTCGATGAACGACTTGATCGAATAATGCTGTGGCTCGCGGCCGGCTTGATTGGCATTTTTTGACTGAATGACCGTGATGCACGCCATTTCAGTGATAGCCGCTGGAACGCTGTCAACTGCGGCACCACTGTTGTTTCGGTGGACGTTATTGCTAATCGAGCCTTGCGATTGCCTGACCCAGCATTTTCACTGGGACAAACACTCGAGGAGCGACTAAGGCAACTAGCGGTCAATGCGTGGGTAGTAAGCGAAAGGTGCCAAGGTAATATATAAAGACATAGACCGCGCCGTCAAAATTACCAGTGGACTATTCTGGTGGCGTGCGAATCACCAAATTGCGTATTTCAGTCATGTCTTCCATCGCAAACACAATACCTTCTCTACCTATGCCCGAATCTTTCACTCCACCGTAAGGCATATTATCAACCCGGTAAGAGGGCACGTCGCCAACAACAACACCGCCCACTTCCATTTCATCCCAGGCTTGCTGAACTTTGTAGAAGTCTCGGGTAAAGATACCTGCTTGCAAACCAAATTTGCTGTCATTAACCATCGATATGGCATCATCCCAGCTAGCGAACTTTTGCAAAACTGCCGCGGGACCAAATGCCTCTTCTACGCACAAGTCCTGGTTTAGCGGCACATTTTCCATAAGCGTGGCGTCTAGCATGGCACCATCGCGTGTGCCTCCGCAAAGTATCGTCCCTCCGGCAGCCGCTGCAGAATCAATCCAGCCGTGCAGTCGGGTAGCCTCACTTTCCGAAATCATTGGTCCAATAAAGGTTTCGCGTTGTTTCGGATCGCCCTTTATCAGCGTGGCCGTTTTAGCCACCAACTTGGCTTTCAATACATCGTATATATCTTCATGAATCATAATGCGCTGAACGCCGATACACGATTGACCGGACTGGTAGAAAGCGCCAAATATAATTCTGTTAACTGCATCATCCAGATCTCTTGTATCAGCATCAACGACAACTGCAGCATTGCCACCAAGCTCTAACACAACCTTTTTCTTGCCACAACGTGCTTTCAAATCCCAACCCACACCAGGTGAACCAGTAAACGAAAGCAACTTAAGTCGGTCGTCGACGGTGAACAAATCAGCACCATCACGCGAACAAGCAAGAATTGAAAACGCGCCTTCAGGCAAATCCGTTTCTGCTAACACCTCTCCCATAATGATCGCCCCTAGCGGCGTACGAGAGGCTGGTTTCATTACGAACGGACAACCGACCGCCAGCGCCGGAGCAATCTTATGCGCAGCAAGGTTAAGTGGAAAGTTGAAGGGCGAAATAAAAGAGCATGGACCAATTGGCACTCGCTTCCACATTCCCTGATAACCTTTTGCACGAGGCGAAATATCTAACGCCTGCAACTCACCATGCATACGAGTCGACTCTTCGGCGGCTATCTGAAAAGTGTCGATTAAACGCGTCACCTCACCTTCGGCGTCATTGATTGGCTTACCCGCTTCAATGCAAAGCGCCATCGCGAGCTCGTCGAAGCGTTCTTTAAAACGGGTCACGCAATGCTCAAGGACCGCTTTCTTCTGGTAAGAAGGCATTTTTGCCATGGGTTCAGCAGCTCTAACTGCACCCGCGATACCCTCATCTATCGCCGCAGCATCAGCCAATGCGCAACGCGTAGCCACTTCACCTGTATATTTGTCAGTGACCTCAAGGGCCTCGTTGGCGAATACGGCTTTGTTGTTTAAATAGTATGGGTATTTGGCCTGAAGCGTGGACATAGAAGCTCTCCGGATATTTTTGCGCGAAATATAAATTTAGATGAGGGGCCCTTCAGCCCCCCTTGGTCTCAGCAATGCTAGATAGACGCTGAGTGTTTTTTGATGTCAACATTAAGTATCTGGTCGTTGTCGACATAATCCACAGGGCAATCAATCAGGTGTACACCCGGCGTGGAAAGCGCTGTCTCAAGGATGCCCGGTAATGCCTCCGCAGATTCTACCCGATGCCCAATACCACCGTATGACTCCACATACTTGACAAAATCAGGGTTACCGTACTGTAGTCCCCAATCATCAAAGCCCATGTTGGCTTGTTTCCATCGAATCATGCCATAGGAATTGTCGTTAAGAATCAACACAGCAATATTCATCTTCTCACGTACCGCAGTCTCCAGCTCCTGAGAATTCATCATAAAGCCACCGTCACCGCATATCGCCAGCACCTTACGGTCCGGATAGACCATATGCGCAGCCATAGCCGATGGCAGACCCGCCCCCATTGTTGCCAGAGCGTTATCCAGCAGCACCGTGTTGGGCTGGTGAGCGCGATAGTTGCGGGCAAACCAAATTTTGTATACGCCGTTGTCCAAACAAATCATGCCATCGTCCGGGAGCGCATCACGCACCAGTTTGACCACATGTTGCGGATAACAAGGGAAGCGCATATCGTCTGATCCTTCAACAATATTGGCATCATGGTATTCACGCACTGCCATCATCCGGCTAAAGTCCCAATCAGCTTCTTCGCTGGTTTTAACGTCGTTCTTCATTTGCCAAATAGCATTACCAACGTCACCAATCACCTCAACTTGAGGGAAATAAACGGGGTCTACCTCCGCTGTATTGTAGGAAATGTGAACAACCTCTGCCCCACCGGCTTGCATAAAGAACGGTGGTTTTTCAATCACATCATGACCAATATTGAGGATCAGGTCGGAGGCCTCGATGGCCCGGTGAACATAATCATCTGCTGACAGAGCAGCGCAACCCATAAACAATGGATGACGCTCGTCAACCACCCCTTTACCAAGTTGCGTGGTGACAAATGGAATGCCCGTTTTGTCGATAAACTCAGTCAGCATCTTCGATGTCATCTTACGATTGCCGCCAGCACCAATAATAATGATCGGTGATTTCGCGTTATGCAGTTTCTCAAGCGCCAACGCGATGGCTTTGGTTTCAGCTACAGGTCTTCGCGCAGAAGAAGCCGGAATAGGACGCTCGTCCGTTTGTTCGTCAGCGATATCTTCCGGTAGTTCAATATGCACAGCACCGGGCTTTTCTTCCTCAGCAACTCGATAGGCCTCCCGAATTCGTGAGGGAATGTTATCGCCGGCAACCAACGTAACAGCGTATTTAGTGATCGGCTTCATCATCTCAACCACGTCTAGAATTTGGAACCGGCCTTGTTTGGATTTTTTCACTGGCTTTTGACCAGTGATCATCATCATCGGCATGCCGCCGAGCTGAGCGTAAGCTGCAGCTGTAGTGAAGTTGGTAGCACCAGGACCCAGCGTCGAAACACAAACACCAGTCTTACCTGTCAAACGTCCATAGACAGACGCCATGAAGCCTGCGCCCTGCTCATGTCTAGTAAGTACTAATTTAATTTTTTTTGACCGACTAAGACTGTCCAAAAAATCCAGATTCTCTTCGCCAGGAATACCGAAAACGTATTCACACCCTTCCGCCTCTAGGCACTCAATAAATAGATCTGAAGCTTTCGTCATTTTCGTTTCCTCCGCTGTGGGTCAGGTAAACCCTTTTATTTTTGTAATCTCCTACCATAGCTTAAGATTCGCGAAATTAGCAGTACCTAATATCAAAATCACTGAAACAATTGCTTGAAGCGCATTCCTCTATGGGAAGCGGACTTAAACCTTGGCAAAATCCACACACGAAAGAAAGGGCTACTCAGCTACACCATACCTGCGCTGCTATATGAGTCTCTTTGCAAATATGGGACCCATGATTCAAGCAACCGATAGCTTCAAACACCGATAGCAACACCGTCGTGCCCCGGGTCGGCACCGCCATCGAGCCAACCTTCTTCGGTTACCCGGATGCCGTGCACTGCCGCGATATCAAACGTACTCGGTTTGCGGAACACCTGGTAGCCGTCGGCTTCTAGCTCGGCCTGAATATAACGTGGGATGCGATTGGTGACGTCGATAAGATTGCTTGTTGAGGAAAAACGCGGTGCGCTGACAGCTTCGGTCATGCTCATGTCGTGATCAATGATATTGATGATCGCTTGTGTCACGCCCATGGCAATCTGCGTACCACCTGGCGCGCCGATCGCAAGCCGCAGCTGCCCATCTTTGAACGCGAGCGTTGGGCATAACGAGCTGAACCGCGCTTTTCCGGGTGCGATCGAGCCAGCACGCCCAGGACGCGGGTCAAATACCGCCATACAGCCGTTGTACATAAAGCCGAGCCCATCGGTGATGACGCCCGAGGGCATGCCGAGTGAATGGGTCATCGTAACAGCATTGCCTTCGCCATCGATCACGGCCACATGCGTCGTGTGTTTGGGTTCAGGCATGCCGATACGGTCAACGTGGAAGCGCTCGCCTCGATTGATCTGTTGCGCCAGTTGCGCTGCATATGTTTTTGAAGTCAGGCGCGCTAGAGGCACGCTATGAAATTCCGGATCGCCGACATGAGCATCTTTGTCTGCGGTTGCTGCTTTCATCGCTTCGCTAACAATACGAATGTACTCTGCGGAGTTATGGCCTAGCGCCACCAAGTCAAAGTGTTCCAGTGTATTGAGCATTTGCGCGACCATGATGCCGCCGCCTGGAGGATGGTTGGTGGTCAGTGAATAGCCCCGATAGTCGAAAGCAACCGGATCGATGCGTCGGGTCGCATAGCCTTTCAGATCCCCAAGGGTAAGCAGACCGCCGTGGCTCGCGAAGTCCTCGGCAATTTGTTCAGCAATCTCGCCGCTGTAGAAGATATCTGGGCCATGCTCAGCAATACGTTCAAGCGTGACCGCCAGGTCTGGGTTCACGACACGGTCGCCAACACGCTTTACTGAACCGTCTTCGCGAAAATAGGCTTTCGCGCCGGTTTTCGAAAAACGCAAGCGATCAGTGACGTCGACACGCCCAAAGTCACTGCCCGAGGTCCACCAGTAGTGAACGTGTGGGCGCACCACAAAGCCGGCTTTCGCATCGGCGATGGCCGGTGCGCAAATGTCTGACCAGTCGAAGGTGCCAAAGTCGCGCACGGCTTCATGGTAAGCCTTGAGACTGCCGGGCGCCGTGACGGCCTGATAGCCAAGGTCGTTAGCACTACCCTTGAGTACAAAACCAAAGCCATCGCGCGTTTCCCCTTCGATTAAGTCGGCCCACATGTCCGGGGTAGCTGCGAGCGGTGTCTTACCATGGAAATCGATACACGTGTGGATGCCACGCTTGGGCATGTAGATCTGACAGGAGCCAAAGCCCGCAATGCCACACATCTGTGGATCAACTACGCCTTGCACAAGCGCTGCAGTAATTGCTGCGTCGATTGCGTTGCCACCGCGTGCGAGTACCTGTGCACCGGCTTCCGAAGCTTCTGGCTGAGCTGCGACGATCATTGATTTAGCGCGCTTATTTACAGGCATGAATCTCTCCGTTAAATGATAAAAATCTACTCGAGGATATTTTGTTTAAACGCTTTTTTGAGCGCGTTCAAAATCATCTTGATTGATTTTTTCGCGAAAAACTCAAGCGCAAATGTTCAAGCATATCGATATTAATTCGATCTCATGTCAGACAAGACATTGAAGAACGCTTTATCCCCTCACTTTTACCATCATCCCTTCCGAGGATTGTACCCGATAGAACAGGCGGTTAAAGACGACTAAAACCCAGCCTGGCCGCCTTCGATGGTTTCTAGCGCGTCGACATCTAACGCTTGATACTCCGTATTGCCTGGTAGCAGACCAAAAACCGGATCATCGAACTGGCGAATGTTATAGGCTTGCTTGCGTAGGTCACCTTTGACCATCTTAAAGGTACCCGTTACATCGATATCAGGTTGGATTCGAACAAAAACCGGCACGGCATATCCCGGCAACTCGGTCCGCAGATACTCTGAAAATGCCGCAAGATCAAGTGATGACACGCCATCGGCTAAGGTAATGGCCGCCATACCAGCACGCCCATCGGCACCGGGTATTTCGACGCCATAAACATTACATAATTTAACCTGCGCAAAGCCATTGATAATTTCACCCACTTCGTTAGTCGAGACATTCTCTGACTTCCAACGAAACGTGTCGCCGACTCGATCAACAAACTGGTAATGCGGATAGCCCAGGCTAAAGCCAACATCGACGGTTTGCATCAAATCGCCAGAGTTGAACCAAGCGTCACCGGTTTCTAAAGCATCACGAACGATCTTTTTCTCCGTGGCTTCTGGGTCGGTATATCCCTCGAATGCTGTATCTTTAGTGATTTTACCCAGCAATAATCCAGGCTCACCCTCAGACACCAACTGACATCGACCCGCGCTGTCACGAACGATTTCATCATTATCGACATCGTAACGGACCAAAGCGACTTCACTTGACGTCATTCCCACCGTGCAGTCTCGGTTCATCAAGTTAGCAAACGCCACATTGCCCTCGGATGAACCATAGAATTCTGCGACCCGCTTGATACCGAATCGTTGCTTAAAACCAGTCCATACGTCAGGTCTCAAACCGTTTCCCATCATCGAGCGTAGCGGGTTTTTATGGTCATCAGCTTTCGCTTCTGTGTTCGACAAATAGCGACATAACTCTCCAATGTAGACAAGCAACGTGCAACCCTCGTCCCTGACCTCTTGCAAGAAATTAGAGGCAGAGAATTTTCGACGGATGAACATACTTGCGCCCGACACCATGGCTGCGCCAGCGCCAACCATTAGACCAGTGCCGTGATACAAGGGTAAGCAAATATACATACGGTCTTGTTCTGAACATTTAAACCCGGCTTTGGCGGCCATATCTGCCGAGGTTAAGTACCGACGATTCGATAGCACCGCGGCCTTCGGTAGACCGGTGGTGCCAGAGGTAAAAATATACAGCGCAACTTCACCTAACGTGGTTTCGCCTGTCCCCTCTGGGTCTTCTTCACTGGCCTCTAGTGCGCCGGCACTCAAATTTTTCGCCCAATTGGTAGTGGGCTCCTGCCCCAGCGCGGGCACTTCGAAGTAATCTTCTCCCTCAGCTAATTCAAGATCGGCTTTGACCTCATTTAACGCGCCTGAAATTTCACTGCCGAAGATGCATTTTTTGGACTGAGTGACCGTGATGCAATGCATCAACGGCTTACCCGTTAGGTTAGTATTAATTAGACCTGCGGTCACACCAATTTTATTCAGGCCAACCAGTAATGCTAAAAACTCAATACGGTTCTCCATGATCACACTGACCGTATCACCTCTCTCGACGCCTTGACTGGTAATGTAGTGCGCATATTGATTAGCTAAAGCATTAAATTCGGCCCAAGAGACCTCTTGACCTTCAAAACGGATTGCTGTGCGATGCCCAAAGATTTTGGCATTGGCTTCGACCCGCGCACCAATACAATCCGCAACAGAGGCTGGACGTGGAACCATGCCTTTTTTTAACTTAAGTAATGTTGGCACTTCCGACAGCACCGTAACAACATCTGCAACGCCCATAACTTTCCCTTATTGAAACTCGTCAATGTTCGATGGTACAAGACCAGCGAGATCACTGCTACTAATCTGCTAAAACCCTTGAGTTGTCGATCGCTCACACAACTGAGCTAACTAGCTTGAAGCTTTTTAGGATAAGCGCGTACAACCATTCGCCCAGGTGCCTAAGCGATATCAAGCTTCAGGGTATACGCAGCAGGTGCTTAGATCGTAAGTTGGCTATCCAATAATGCCCTTGGCATGAAATGCCCGTAGCGAACCGGCGCCCTCTCCAGCAAGCGGGCGGGATTGCCCGAGGTAAACAAGCACCCAATACCTCGACTAGGCTTTCCCCACCGGCTAAAGCTTTTTACCGAGCAATTTGATGCACATTTCTTTGGGTATTTCCAGCGAGCGAAATCGTTATCACCCCTATTAAACGGAGATGATAAGCATGCCGCGAACGAGTTAAATGGCGCAAAATTCCCGCTGCATGGTAGAAAAAGACAGAATGATAATCGCGTCGAAACTAGGTATACGATTGATCAGGAGTCCAATTGTATATTAACGCTCATGCTAGCCGAAACTGAAGAATTCACATTTCACGCGTTGCGCGAATGACTTCGCCAGGAGACAGTCCTTCTGTTTGCGGATGACGCACGGGTCTGTATCGGCACTCCAAACGCTATCGCGCGATAAAACGCACAGGCAAACGCTTTAACCCACTAACAAAGGTTGCATGGATCCAAGCAGGGTCGCCATTTAACTGAATGTCCGTTGTTCGCTCGAGCAGGGCCTTGTAAAACGCATTCATTTCCATTTTGGCGAGCAAATGCCCCAAGCAACGGTGCACGCCATAACCGAACGCGATTTGTTTGTTGGGTCGTCGGTCAACCTGAAACTCGAAGGGGTTGTTAAAAACTTCTTCGTCACGATTGCCAGAAGCGTACATCATCATCAAGCGATCGCCCTCTTTGATAGATCGTCCACGTAACGTGTAGTCCTCTGTCGCGGTTCTGAGGAAGTGTTTAACGGGGGTTTCCCAACGGAACATTTCTTCAATTGCGTGCGGCAACAGACTTATGTCGTTGCGCAATTTATTCATCTGTTCAGGATTCTGCATCAACGCTAACAACCCGCCCGCTGTCGACGCGCTGGTTGTGTCATGTCCCGCGGTAGCTACAATCACGTAGTAACCTAACGCTTCCATATCTCCAATAGGTTGACCATCGATAACCGCGTTGGCAATCACACTGGCGACATCATCACCTGGATTGGCTCTTCTATCTGCAGTCATTTGGGAAAAGTAGTTGAAGAAATCCATCATGAACTGCATCCGTTCTTCATCGCTTCCCTCGCGCTGCATGTCCGGATCTTCAGAGCCAAATATCTCCTGAGTTAATTTGAGCATAAGTGCCTCATCTTTCTCAGGTACACCAAGTATCATCATAATCACCCGAAGTGGATACCAGATAGCGATATCACTAACAAAGTCGCATTCACCACCCATCGCCAACATTCGATCAACAAACGTCTCTGCGATTTCAGTCACTTTCGCTTCAAGGGTTTTCAGGTTCTGGGGCATAAACCAATCCTGAGTCAATCGGCGAAATTCGGCATGTTCTGCGCCATCCATATTAATCAGTGTGCGCATCTGCACCGGATTTGCTTCACGTATTTCTTCATCTTTTTTGCGGATGAGAACTGAATTTTGCGTATTTAGAAACTTCTCGTGCTGACGTTCGATTTCTATGATATCTGCGTGTTTGCTAACAGCCCAGAAGGGTTTGTAGTCTTCTGTTTCGATCAATGAAACGGGATCGTTTTTGCGCATATCGGCATAAAGTGCATGCGCTTGATCAACGTCGCTCCACATTCGAGCACGCGTGATTTCCGAATAATCCATTTTTTGCTCCCTAAAGATGTTGCTTGATCCTACCAAAGATCGAGATCGGATTAACAAGCAATTTGAATTACAGCGAAAGATTCTGAGCGTCGCAGGAAGACCTATTGACTTTCGAGCAACCGAAACCAGCCAGGCTGCGAGCAGCTTTTAAGGAAGGAATTTGGTGGAGCCAGGCGGGATCGAACCGCCGACCTCCTGCGTGCAAGGCAGGCGCTCTCCCAGCTGAGCTATGGCCCCAGTAAACACTGGATTCGAACAATAAAATTGTCCTGGGTAGTACTAATATTCTAACTCATTGCGAGCTTTTTGCATGAGCTTATTTCGTAAGCCCAATATCGAAGTCATTTCTGACTTCCCGCATGCTCGTAAACCTGAGCGAGGCGCAGTTTATCATTATCCGATTGGTGGGTCTGGGTGGATTTGAACCACCGACCTCACCCTTATCAGGGGTGCGCTCTAACCAACTGAGCTACAGACCCCAATCAAACTTTGATCGCCAATCGATTCAATTAGAGCAGGCTGGCGAGGTGGCGTATTATACGCACGGTTTTCTTATTTTCAAGATCAGTCCATCACGATCATGTGATGATTTTTCTTACCCTTCTGAACTACGTGAAAACGACCATGTAATGCATCGGTTTTTTTCACAACATATTCTTGATCAGAGACTTTTACTCCGTTGACTGAGACAGCATTACTCTTTATCAACTTGCGTGCCTGGCCCACTGTCACTTCTCCTCTCGGCGTTATGGCAAGTCCTGACTCGACCAGCACATCGATAAGATTCGAATCTCGGGGAAGCTGACTGGATGGCAGCCCGTCCATCGCCAATTGCGCAAGGTCCTCTGCTTCAAGAGATGCAAGCTGATTGGAAAACAGCGCGGTGCTGATTCGTTCGGCCGCTTCCACGCCAGCTTCACCGTGCACAAGCTTGGTGACTTCTCGCGCTAGCGCAATGTGCGCCGTTCGGCTACCGGGGTCTTGTTCATGCGCAGCCGCTAGCTGATTAATTTGTTCACGGGTCAAGAAAGTGAAGATGCCTAGGTACTTTACAACATCCGAATCCGCACAATTGCGCCAAAACTGATAAAACATATAAGGAGAAGTTTTCTTTGGATCAATCCAGACAGCATTCCCCGCACTTTTACCAAACTTGGTGCCGTCAGCGTTCGTGATTAGTGGGTATGTTATCGCGTAGGCCTGATTGCCATTCATACGCCTTATGAGATCAATACCACTCGTAATATTTCCCCACTGGTCGCTTCCTCCCATTTGGATCGAGCAATTATGATCACGATTCAAGACAACAAAATCGTATGACTGCAAAACCATATAGCTGAATTCAGTATAGGAGATGCCCTGACTATCATCTTCCAGCCTGCGTTTTATCGTATCCTTCTGGATCATCGCGTTTACGCTGAAATGTTTGCCGATGTCTCTAAGGTAGTCGATAACACCTATTCCTTCAGTCCAACTGGCGTTATCAACCACGATCGCTGAATTGGGCCCTCCGGAGAAATCCAAGAAGGCACTTGCTTGTTCACGAATTTTCTCGACAAAAGCCTTTACCGTCTCCGTTGGCTTCAAATCTCGCTCTGAGGATCTTCCACCTGGATCTCCAATCATGCCAGTTGCACCACCGACCAAGAGGATGGGACGATGTCCCGCTAGCTGAAACCTCCGAAGGGCTAGCAGGGGAACGAGGTTACCGATATGCAAACTGTCGGCTGTCGGGTCGAATCCACAGTAAACTGTGCGGGCGCCAGAGCCTAAATGATATATTAGTAAGTCCTCACTACTTACCTGAGCGATTAGCCCCAACGACCGCATCTGATCTATGAGATTCTCTTCGATTTCCATAACTCTTGTCCCAGCGCTCTTTTTCACTGCGCTTTCTTTGTTAATCTACCCCTATTCCAGGGGAACAAAACCTGAGACCGATGTTTCTACATCAGGCTTCGTTGGTAGGCGAAGGGCGCAAAATACCTGATGCGGCAGGAATTACAAGGGCTGAGGCAATCTCATCCAAACTTGAACCACGACTAAAAATTTCAATTTGCCAAACAAATAGTTTGATTTTTTGTATATTTTTTATATATTTACCACCTTTTTATAAGAAGCTACAATAAATACAACAAATAGCTTATTGCTTTATGAATAAATACCCAAAAACTCACCTCAAAGTTGCGATCGCGGCAACCGTTTGCTTTCTCATTTTCATTACAGCAGTGCCTGCGAAGGAGACCAGCGATACTTCCCGCATACCTGTTTCGCTTTCCATAGCGCCAAATGAAACGCTTGCTGAGACCAGCGCAGAAGCACAGCCCGCCGCTGATTCGAAACGCGTAGCGATCGAGACTCCTGAGCCAACACCACCGGCTGCAGAGGATGAATGGGTGCACATTACCATTCGTAAGGGAGACAGCTTGGCCGCAATCTTCAACCGCGCGGGGTTATCACCGAAAGACCTTCACGAGATCATGTCTTTGGGGAAAGAGGTCAAATCACTCAAGAAAATTCTTCCTAAGAAAGAACTGAAATTCAAGATCGATGAAACTGGCGCACTCGCAGCACTCAACTATGCTGAGAGTCCCCTGCGTTCTCTACAAATAGTAAAAACAGGCAGTCTCTTCAAAGCCCAATGGCTCAAAGCCGAAACGGAGACCATCATTTCTTACAAGACTGCTTCGATCACTGCCGAGAAACCGTCTTTATACCACGCAGGTAAAGCTGCGGGGCTTTCAGATAATATGATCATGCAGCTGAGCAACGTGTTCCAATGGGACATCAGCTTCGCTTTGGATATACGCAAAGACGACACATTTACCGTGCTCTATGAGGATATATACGTCGATGGCGAAAAGGTAAAAGAGGGTAATATTCTTGCCGCACAATTTAACAATCTGGGGAAAAGATTCGAAGCGGTGAGATACACCGATGAATCTGGCTATTCGGACTACTACGCTCAGGACGGCGCCAGCCTGAGAAAAGCTTTTATCCGGGATCCGGTTCACTTTTCGCACGTCAGCTCAAGCTTCAACATGCGGCGCCTGCACCCAATCCACAAGCGCGTAATGCCCCATCGCGGTATTGATTACGCGGCAAAAAAAGGTACGCCAGTACTGGCAGCTGGCGACGGCAAGGTGACTATTACGCGCCAAAATAATGCCTCAGGTCGCTTTATCGTCGTGCAACATGGCCAACAATATACTACCAAATATCTGCACCTCTCGGGATTTGCTAAAGGTATCCGACCCGGTAAAACCGTCAAGCAAGGTCAGACCATTGGTTACGTTGGCGCTACTGGTTGGGCAACCGCCCCGCACTTGCACTATGAATTCCTAGTAAACGGCGTACACCGCAACCCGCGGACGGTAACGCTACCAAAGGCCGCCCCCATCAGCAAATCAGGCTTTAAAAGGTTTAAGACAATGACCCAACCCACGCTAGTTAAACTCAACTCTGTGGCTGGCAATTCAAACTACGCTTACGCACCGTTAGAAAATTAGACTGTCGCTAAAGCGAAAAGGAATTCCCGCAGCCGCAGGTTGTCGATGCATTTGGGTTACTTACCACAAATCGGGCACCAGACAGATCCTCTTTAAAATCCACCTCGGCACCAACGAGGTATTGAAAACTAAGCGCGTCTACAATGAGCGAAACACCATCGTTTTCGATCAGCGTGTCATCTTCCTCGACATCTTCATCGAAGGTGAAACCGTATTCAAAACCTGAGCAGCCACCGCCCGTGACAAACACTCGCAGTTTCAGCTCGGGATTCTCTTCCTCAGCGATCAGCGCGCCCGCTTTTTGCGCTGCAGAATTGGTAAAGTTCAATCCCAGTGGGACAACAGTCTGTGGCGTATCACTCATTTTTGTACTCAAACTTATCAAGGTTTTCTAGATCTTTTACTGTTCTTGGCCCTCAGGCCATCTTACTTTTTACTGGCGTCACGTGTAATGGTGACTTTTGCGATGCCAACGCGTCTTTAGTCTCCACTTGATCTTCGCTGTCAGTGCTATCTACCGAAGATGGTTCTGCCTTTGCTGTTATTTGTTGATTTGCTTCCTCAGCGGCACAAATCTTAACCAGTTTGCCGTCAACACGACTCCCCATCACCATTTCTATCAAGTCATAATACACATTGCCTTTGATCTCAGCTTTTGCAGCGAGTTCGACGTGTCTGTCAGAATGGATGTCACCGATAACCTTGCCATTAATAATAACGTTAGGCACATGTATCTCGCCTTCAACACGGCCTTTCTCGCTGACTGTCACCACAGCTTTTACGCCTTCCCGAGCATAGACATTTCCCGTCACAACGCCATTGATCAACAATTGATCACTAAAGTGGATATCCCCCTCTATCTCACAATTATTAGCAACCAAGGAAACACCCGGTTCTGATTTTTTGCCACTTTGAAAAAAAGCCATGGGCTATCCCCCTGTGAGTTGCCAGTCGAATTTCTTTTCAAGGCGCTGTGAGCCTCGACCTGACGACTGTGCGACTATCATAATTTCTCTCGGAGAGAATCCTTCCGGAACATTTAGCTCTCCATCAATATTTTGGAAATAACGGAACTTGAAACGGATGGCTTCACTCTTGTCTTCGACCAAATCAACCAGTGACAAGCTGCGATCTTCCTTACCTAGTTTACCCAGAACCTTAATTTCCACACCACCTTGTATATAGTCGTGTTTATCGACTATTTGAGTAAGCAGCAGACTGTAACGGAATCTACTCGGTTCAGATGACGGCTTCATATCCAAGCGCTCTATTCTAAGCCCTCTCTCCTCCGCATTTGGCACCATCACGGCTTTGTAAAACCTTGTTTCTTCGCTTAGATCCGCAATTTTTTTCTGCAAGGCCTCAACTGTCTGCTGTATCTCTTCGTTTGCCCTCGAGTCTACCTGCCCACCAAGCTTCAGAACCGCAATATCTTGTCGAAGTTTGCTGACGAGCTTGTCAGACACGCTTAATTGTGACCGCAATTCATCACGTTCGTTCACAACCTCAACTTTTGTCACCATCCCCCGGTCGATTCCATAATTAAATGTCAGCCAACCCAACGCTAAAAACGCTAGCAGACAAAACAGAAATCCAACACCCCGATAGTAAGGTCGATGTGGCACTACTACCATTTGGTATTGCTTACTGCCTTTTACTGTCGCCATTTTATTCCAAGTACCAGCACAAAAATTACCAAAGGATCGTAAGTTTAGCAGAAACTGGTCTAAAACAAGCCATTTCAAAACCAAAGGTACCGATTTGGGTCAATTATTGATCGAATCCCCATTAGCGGCGTGACCCGCACACAATCTCATTTGAAACCTTGCTCAAGGAATGGTTGAATTCGCATCTCAAAAATTAGGGCACTTTTTAATGACACGTTCCGAAACCTTATTCGCAAACGCCAACAAAATACTCCCTGGAGGCGTTAACTCTCCCGTTAGGGCGTTCCAGCGTGTGGGTGGCAACCCTCTGTTTTTCAAGCACAGCGAGGGCGCCTACCTGACCGACGTGGATGACAAGCGATACATCGATTACATTGGCTCTTGGGGACCCATGATCGTTGGACATAATCATCCGGAGGTTATCGATCAAGTGAAATCAGCCATATCCCACGGATTGAGTTTTGGTGCTCCGACGGAAATCGAGACGATAATGGCTGAGAAGGTCACGAAGTTGATGCCCAGCATCGAGATGATTCGAATGGTCAGCTCTGGCACAGAAGCGACGATGAGCGCAATCAGAGTCGCAAGAGGATTTACTGGCAGAGATAAAATTGTCAAGTTTGAAGGTTGTTATCACGGTCATAGCGACGCGCTGTTGGTTAAAGCCGGCAGCGGTGCACTGACACTAGGTGAACCTGACTCACTTGGCGTGCCAGCAAGTGTGGCACAGCACACAGTCACGCTTGAATATAACAATATTGAACAGGTGGAAGCCTTTTTTGCCGAGGCAGGAGATCAGGTAGCAGCGGTCATCGTCGAACCAATCGCGGGTAATATGGGTTGCGTTCCGCCGATACCTGGATTCCTTGAAGCCCTAAGAACCCTGACTTCCAGTGCCGGCGCACTGCTTATTTTCGATGAGGTAATGACCGGATTCAGGGTTAAGCTTGGCGGCGCTCAAGCGCAATACAACATCGTTCCTGACCTCACCACACTCGGCAAGGTCATCGGTGGCGGCATGCCGGTCGGCGCATTTGGTGGACGCAGAGATGTAATGAGTGTTGTTGCCCCTCTTGGCGGCGTTTATCAGGCTGGCACTCTATCGGGAAACCCCATTGCAATGACCGCCGGCCTCGCGACCTTATCACTGATTGAACAACCGGACTTTTTCGAGACATTGACCGCACGCACAGAGCGTTTAGTCACTGGTCTCAGAAACGCTGCCGCTAATGCAGGCATTGCTCTTTCAACCAATCAGGTCGGCGGGATGTTCGGTTTCTTTTTCACCGCAACGGACCCAGTTACACGATTTAGTGAAGTGATGAACGCGGACACTGCAAGGTTTAATCTGTTCTTCAACGGCATGTTGGGCCAAGGCATTAATCTTGCACCATCTCCCTTTGAATCCGGTTTTGTGTCTGGCGCTCACACGGAAGAGGATATCGAACAAACCCTAGATGCCGCGAGCAAAATTTTAGCGACACTCAGCGAGTAAACGAGTCTCCGGCACATTCACTCCCAACATAAATCGATTAAGGAACCAACGTGAAGAAATACGACATTTATGGCATTGGAAACGCGCTCGTCGATACCGAATACGAAGTTGACGACGCATTTATTAGCAAAGCGGGCGTCGGCAAAGGATTGATGACGCTGATTGACAGCGACGAGCGCAAACGGTTGCTCGACCTGCTTGAAGTTGAACACGAACACCGGGCTGTTAAACAGGCCGGCGGGGGCTCCGCGGCGAACACAATGGTCGCCGCAGCACAGCTTGGGGCCAATAGCTTTTACAGTTGCAAGGTTGCAGGCGACGAAACCGGCGACTTCTTTATGTCAGATTTAAAGATCGCAGGCGTAGATACCAATCTAGATGCGGGCCGTGAGGAAGGCATTACGGGAAAATGCATATCGATGGTAACTCCCGATGCAGAACGCACAATGACCACACACCTGGGCATTACAGAAACTTTGTCACCCAAAGAGCTAAACCGGGAAGCCCTTCGAAATTCGACCTATCTTTATATTGAAGGCTACCTCGTGACTTCACCCACGGCTTTCGCGGCTGTTAAAGAGACCATCGACATAGCTAAAGGAGCAGGCGTGCAGGTTTCATTAACACTTTCTGATCCTGCAATGGTAGAGAATTTCAAAGCATCTTTTGACGCGTTGGCCGAACTCGGTATTGATCTGATTTTTTGCAACGAAGAAGAAGCCAGGCTCTGGACAGCCGCCAGCAGTAGGGGCGAAGCCATGGCCCGCCTTAAAACCGTCTGCGGCAAAGTCGTGATGACCTGCGGCAAAGAAGGTGCCCTAGTTTTTGATGGTAAAGAGGAAACCATGTCGGTCGGTGTCGCAACCAAGGCAGTAGATACGACTGGTGCGGGAGATATTTTTGCAGGCACTTTCCTTTTTGGTTTGACCCGTGGCATGAGCTTTCCTGCCTGTGCAGATCTTGCTAACCGGGCAGCCTCACTGCTTGTTTCAAGCTTCGGCGCTCGCGCTGACAAAGCGGCTCTTCGCAGCCTCTTATAATCCAAGGCATGACCCGACCATCGATCATTGTTGCTGGTGCGGGAATAATTGGTGCGTCAATTGCCTTCAACCTTTCACAGAAAGGTTATGCGGTTACATTAATAGATCGAACAGCGCCAGCATCCGGCGCATCGTTCGGCAATGCTGGCGGTATCGTTAATAATTCCTGCGTACCAACATCAACACCCGGCATTGTCTTTGACCTTGTCAAGATGCTGACTCGACCTCATTCACCATTTTCTCTTAGACCTCGGTATCTTCTGAAAGCACTCCCTTGGCTAATTGAGTTTCTTCACCAAAGCCGCCAAGACCGAGTTAACCAAAACGCAGCTCAGCTACACGCACTCACCCGTCACGCCGCCGAGGACTGGCTAAAACTCGTGGGTGAAACTGCGCTGACTCGTTATGTGCAAAAGGTTGGATGGCTTAAGGTGTACTCATCAACCCGCAGCTTTGCGAATACTGTTTTCGCTCAACAATTAATGGATCGTTTACAGGTGCCCTATGACGTACTTGGTGCTCGAGATATAAGACGGCTCGAACCTGCTTTGTCACCTAATTTTACTTGCGGTCTATTTCAACCAGACGCTCTGCACATTACCAACCCAGGTGCACTGGTTCATGAGATGACTCATCTCATGCTCGGGTACGGTGGCATCTACAAAAAGATGTGCGTAGAACAAGTCAGCATGGGCAAAAACGCAGTCACTGTCTCAAACAAATCGGAATCACTGAGCGCTGACAAACTTGTTATCGCAACGGGAGCCTATACCGAACCTCTGGCTACGATGGTCGGAGACAAAGTGACGCTAGTCGCGGAACGCGGCTACCATATGATGTTCCCAAGCACCACTGCCTCCCTGTTATCTCGTCCGGTCGTCAATGGTGATAGTTCTTTTGTCTTATCTCCGATGGACACTGGCATGCGCATGACCAGTCAGGTTGAGATCTCAGGTGTCAATGACCCTCCCGACTACCAACGAATTAGGCACCTCACCCAACTAGCTCGAAGGATGCTTCCCGATCTAGATACACAGGAAGAGTCAGTGTGGATGGGTTGTCGACCATCATTACCTGACTCACTTCCAGTGATTAGCCGTTCTTATGCGAGCAACAGCATCATCTACGCATTTGGACACCAGCACCTCGGTATGACCCTTGGTCCGGTGACGGCATTTCTGGTTGAACAAATGCTTACTGGCGAGAAAACCAAAACAGATCTCCACCCCTACCGGATAAATCGATTCAAATCTGCTTTTACATAAGACACGTTGACAACATATCTACGCAGTTGTTGTTCCTCAAAGAACGCTTTTGAGCGACGATACAGGTGATAGACCTTTATCTTTGCACGGCACACACAGGGCGTACGAATTGACTAAACCGGCACGCCAAAGTCGATAACCTCCATGGCCTAGCGGGAGAACTCATCGCCAATATTGAACCCATGATGTTTATCCAAAAAGACCTAATTGCTTATCGGTGATCTGCCCTAACGATGTTCCCTTAAACGCGAGAATCGCATCAGCAACGGGAGCCAATTGTTTTTCAACGTAAAAGTCGTAATCAAGGTCCGAGCGCAGATATTGCTTAGGTTCAGGACCATTAACTGTCATGACGTACTCTATCCACTTGCTTGCAGAAAACACCCCTGCAGTCCCGCGATCCTGTTTCTCTTGTTCAGCCATTCGAGCAGCTTTGACATGGGGCGGAACGTTTTTTGTGTAATCTGCAAGCTTCCTGCGCAAACGCTTCCTTAGGACAAGCTGATCATCCTTTTCACCTCGATAAACCGAGGCAACAGTTTCTTTGACGTATCCCTCGAAGGGGGCTTCCTGAAAAACGAGTTTGTAGAGCGTCTGTTGAAACTCTCTCGCCAACTGGCTCCAGTCAGTCCGGACTGTTTCCAGACCCTTAAAAACCATCTCCTGCTCACCTTCCTTCATGACAACACCGGCATACCGCTTCTTGCTGCCTGCGTCCGAACCACGAACCGTAGGCATCAAAAATTTCACAAATCGGGTTTCATATTCAAGCTCAAGTCGACTGGACACACCAAGTGATGTCTGCAAATGCTCCCGCCACCAGTTATTCAGATAGGTCACCAGTTCAACCGCCGTCTGGTCAACATCACTTGCCCCCTTGAGGTCTACGAATACAGAATCCGTATCCCCGTAGATCACCGGAAAGCCCTTCTCTTCTAACAAGTTCCTAGTCGTCTGCAATATTTCATGTCCTCGCAAGGTAATCGAGCTTGCCAGCTTTGGATCGAAAAAGCGGCATCCGGTCGTTCCCATCACACCATAGAATGAATTCATGATGATCTTGATCGCCTGAGACATCGCTGTTTTTTTCAGCTTTTTTGCCTGGTCTCGTGCATCCCAGAGATTCGCGATAATCTCAGGAAGAATATAATTATCTCGGGAAAACTGACTTTCCTTAAAGCCGGGAATGGGGTCGTTCTCTTCGCTTGCAACTATCATCGCCAGCGGATCTACATGAAAGGTTCGAATAATGCTGGGATACAAACTCTTAAAATCGAGCAACACGACGTCTTCAAATAAGCCAGGCTTAGAGTCAAGCACATAACCACCGGGGCTGCTGATGTCTTGTTCAAGATCGGCCACCGGCGCAACAAAGCCCTTGCGATGCAAGCGAGGCAAATAAAGGTAGTCGAATGCCGCAACAGACCCACCGGGTCGATCCAACTCGAGACCCGTTAACCTTCCACGCTCTAGGCTAAATGCCATCAGTTCAGTCGATTCAAATATTTCAACAACAAGCTGACAATCCTCAAGATTATAAGCCGCCAATTTCAGCTTATCTTCTCGAAACATATCTTGAATTTCACTGGCTCGACTTTCTACATTATCGACCAGTTTACCTCTACCCAGTAATTCGCGAGCAACAAAATCTAAAGCAAAACTCTCGAATGACCATGCCGCAGTTCGCAGCATTTCAATGCCATCAAGCACAACCCGTCCTGGCACCAACGCATAATTTCTGTCCTGACGCTGCGGGTTAGTTCGCCAGTGCACAGTCTCGCCACCACGTCCAAGCCGGAAGTCAATGTTGAGCGCTTGGCATCTTTGTTCCAGAAATTGCAAATCAAACGCAACCACGCTCCAACCAATGATCACATCCGGATCAACCTCAGCGAACCAGGATAAGAAGCGCCGTATTAGCGCACGCTCATCGACTAAAAACTCCAGATACTCTGGCTGACCTGCCACATCAACACCGGTCATAAAGACAGCCTGAAAACCCTTACCAGCAACCGCGATCGAATAAAGCACGTTCTCAGAATATGAAGTTTCAATATCTAATGACGCTATTTTTAGCGTTGGCGTAAAGTTCACCGGGGCGAGCTGCGGGTTTAAAAACGATTGATAGGCGCCAACGCCCACCGGGAGATCAGCGCCTTCTTGAGTCGAGGTGCCCGAAATCGACAGCGCGCCATTAATAAACCGCTCCATCAAGAAGCGATCAGTTGGACGAACATCAGCTTCAAGGGCAGCTATTTTTTTGGCTGAGAGTCTGGATCTTGCGACATTAAGATCACGCTGATTCCTAAAATAACAAGCGTGAACCGGGGTACTTTGAAAGTCCTTCAGTTTTATCTGTTGGTGCCGCCAGGCTACCACGCCTTTCAAAATATTTTCAGCGCGGAGGATCAGGTTATCAGGCAGGAAAAAGATGGAATCCTGATTTTCGATGGTTATCTGAACCGGCCCTTCGCAGGTGGCTGCCCAAAAGACGAGGCTTTGTCCTTCAGCCGTTTCTGTCCACTGCCTCGTTAAAATAAACCCGTGAACCATGTGTGTGGTTGTCTCTTGGGAAACCGAATCAAAAGTTAGATGAAGATTAGGATGTCGGCCGGCAGACTTCAACTAAGCTATTGACGCCTGGCCGATAAAAGAAACTAAAACCGGCTGCACAATGCATGACTGACGTGACCCATTCTGCACAAGACGCCCACTAGATACTTATCACATCTGCGTTGCAAATAGCACTGTGTCCCGGCAAGCGAGCAGGCACTAGCTTGCAAAAATCAGCTGTATGGCACCTGTTGGCCCTTCAGTGACGGTCACCGATACATCAAATGCCTGTTGAATCGAGTCTGAAGTGATAACCGCAGCCGGCTTACCGACTCCCAGAATCTTTCCCTCATTCATCAGAATGATTTCATCACAAAACTGACACGCCAATTCAATATCGTGCAACACCAGTCCAACCGCTGTACCCTGCGCGGCGAAACCACGCACTAATCTAAAAAACGCCACCTGATGGGCGATATCCAGTGGCGCTATCGGTTCGTCGAAAAGTAAATGTGCGTGACTCAGATCATCAACAACTTGGCTAACCACACGGCAAATTTGCACTCTCTGCTTTTCGCCGCCTGAGAGCGAGGTATAAGACCGCTGAGCGAAGTCAGTCAGCGAAAACAAATGTAAGACCTCAGCGACTAGCGCATGGTTTGTCGCTTCATCGCTTTGATGGGGAATTCTGCCCATCAGCACAACTTCTTCTACACTAAAGGGAAAATCCAGACTAGCGGTCTGCGGTAATACAGCAATCCTTTTTGCCAGCTCCCCTCGCGACCGTGATTTCAAGTCAACCCCGTCTAGACTGATAGAACCAGACTGCGCTTTTTCGTATCCTGCTGCGAGGTGCACAAGTGACGTTTTTCCAGCACCATTCGCGCCCAGAATCCCAGTGACACGACCACTAGGGATTGTCGCCGATATATCCTCCAGCAACAGTTGGCTACCCACACCAAAACGACAATGTCTCAATTTAAGCGTCAAATGCCCAACTTTCCTTTCTGACGCATAATCAGATAGATAAAAAATGGTCCGCCTAACAAAGCTGTCAGTATCCCTATGGGTAGTTCAGCAGGCGAAATGATACTTCTACCAACACCATCGGCCAAAAGCACCAGAATAGCCCCTAGCAGAGCCGAGCCAGGTATAACAACTGAATGATTCGAGCTACTCGTCAAGCGAATAAGGTGAGGAACAACTAGACCTACAAACGCCACAATACCCGTCAGCGCGACACCTACCCCAACAATAACAGCAGTCAATACGACGATTCGCTGACGTAAACGGGTAATATCAATGCCAAGGTAGTAAGCTTCTTTGTCTCCAAGGGTTACGGCATTGAGGTTTCTACTTTCTCTCATCAACAAAACGATCGCCGCAGGAATAATCAAAGCAATCGAAACACCGGTCCAATCCGCGCCATTGAAACTTCCTAGGGCCCAAAAGGTCACCGATCGCAGCTCAAGATCTGAAGATAAATATGAGAACAACCCGACCCCAGCTATCGCAATTGAATTGAAAGCAATACCTGCAAGCAACATGCTTGAAATTGTGCCACTTCGCTTGCCAATCTCAAGCACCAACCACGAAATCAACAATCCTCCGACAAAAGCACTGCCACTGACACCCAGCAGACCAAAAGCAGAGGTATGAAGATCAAGCACCATATACGCCGCGGCAAACAATGCAGCCCCACTGGACACGCCTATGAGAGCAGGATCTGCCAAAGGGTTTCGGAACAATCCCTGAATCACAGCTCCCGCAACAGACACACCGGCACCAACAATGATCGCAAGCAACACCCTGGGAAGCCTAATCTCCCAGAATATTGTTTCACTCACCGCATCTGCATGCCCCATCAACAAATCTAACAGCAAAATCTTCGAGGCACCGACACAGAGCATCATGGCCGTTGATAGCAATAGCGTGATCAGTAGCACAGGCGATTTCATTAACCAGCGCATTCAAACACTTTCCAAAAAGGGCATTGAATGTCCCAGCACAATACCTTCCGGTGAACATTTCGTACTGTAGGCATAAACTTCCACCCCCACTTCACGAGCTGCAACCAGGGTCTCTGCGTAAAGCGGGTCAATATCACGGGCAGGCACAACCTGAGTGATACCTGTATGCTGCACACAGAAGAAAAGCACGCCGCGAAAACCCGCTCTAACAACTTCAGTGAGTTCACGCAGGTGTTTGGTTCCTCGCGCTGTGACCGCATCTGGAAACCGCCCCAACCCCTTCGCGATGGACTCATCCAGTAGCGTCACACTTTTAATTTCGATGTAGCAATCCGGTTTGTTTGGGTGCTCGCTGAGAAATAGATCAATACGGCTATTCTCTGCCCCGTATTTCACTTCACTTTGCACAGCGCTGTAGCCCCGAAATTCGGGCACGTTACCCAGCCCCTCTTTAACAATGGCGTTAGCTCTCGCAGATTGAATGCCAATAAAATGTCCTAATGGCGTGCGGCTGATCTCCCAGGTATTGGGATATTTACGTTTGGCATTATCCGAAGTAGAAAACCAGACTTCATCTCCTGGATTTGCGCAATTCTTCATTGAACCCGTGTTCGGGCAGTGGATTGTTCGCCGGCTGCCATCATCCAATTCAATATCTGCCAGAAAGCGTTTGTATCTTCGCAGCAAAATACCATGTTCCAGCGCACCTTCAAATTCCACGATTATGCTCCAGCGCAAGGGTTAATCTCTCAACCCCTGTTCTCAGCGTTTCAAGATTCTGGGAATAACTGAAGCGCACATAATCTTCGGCGAGGTATGTGCCGAAATCAGTTCCCGGCGTAATTGCGACATGATGCTGTTCCAACAAAGAATGAGCAAATGCCTCGCTACTGCCAAGTCCTGCTGGAAGTTTTGCATAGACATAAAAAGCGCCCTCGGGCATCAACGGCACACCGAACCCTAGCTTCCTTAGCGCAGGCACCAAAAAATCTCTTCTTCTTTTGAACTCCGCTTTATTTCTTTCCATCTCACTTTTCGCGTCCATACCAAAAGCAGCCAGAGCGGCGTATTGCGCAACACTCGAAGGACATATAAACAGGTTTTGTGACAACTTTTCAGCGATTTTTACTGCGTCGGGTGGGACAACCATCCAACCCAGACGCCATCCTGTCATACCAAAATATTTCGAAAAACTGTTCACAACGAAGGCAGAGGGGTCTATCGATAAGACTGAATCTTGAGCCACCTCATCGTAGACAAGCCCATGATAGATTTCGTCGACAACCAAATAACCGTTACGCTGCCTTATCGCGCTGGCTATCTGCTCCAAATCTTTCCTGGGAATTACGGCACCGGTAGGGTTTGCTGGAGAGGCAATCAGGGCTCCGCGCGTGTTATCTCTCCAATGTCGCTCGATCAGCGCCGGTGTCAGTTGAAAATGATCATCCGCGGTGACAGGCACTAACTGAGGCTCTGCTTCAAACGCGTGTAAAAAGTGCCTGTTACAAGGATACCCAGGGTCCGTCATCAAAAACCCCTCATCAACATTAAGCAACATTGAGGTCACTAACAGAAGTGCGGCAGATCCGCCCGTAGTGATAAAAATACGACTGGGATCTATGGAAATACCATACCCATCCATGTAATGCTGACTGATACACGCGCGCAGTTCAGGCAATCCCTGTGCCGCGGTATATTTCGTTTTTCCGGCAGTCAGTGCTTTTTGGCCAGCTTTTACAATTTGCCCGGGCGTGGGGAAATCTGGTTCTCCAACTTCCATATGCACAACATCATGCCCCTCGGCCTCCAGTGCCGCTGCACGGGCTACGATATCCATCACCCGAAATGGTTCAATCTTTCTCACTCTTTCTGCGTACTTAACGCTGTTTTCCTCGCCCATCTTCCGATTTCTTCCCGTTTTTTAGCCTATCCAAAGACAATGCCAACTTTATCAAATCACGACAATTCCACTGTTTCCGGCACTATACAGACATCAGCTATAAATTATTGAACACTGAATTCGAATAGTACATCTGACACTGCTATTTACGAGGAAACATCCCTTTTGATTCAGGCAGGCGGGAGGCGCGAAATGTGCCAAATTGATGCTTGGCGTACAGCGAATGTTCTGGTAGTGTTCGCTGCTTGATTTTCCCAAGGCATTTGTCCACAAAGATAATCGGAAGAAGACTATGGCAGCAAAAAGCAAAAAAGCCCCTATTAAAAAGGCTAAAGCCAAAGCTAAGACACCAGCAAAAGCATCCGCTAAAGCCAAGGCTAGTGCAAAGCAGACAGCCAAAACAAAGCCAAAAGCAAAAGTTAAAGTAGCTGCCAAAACCGCCACAAAGAAGAGCCCAGCCAAGAGCAAGAGTAATGCAGGGACCAAGGTGGCTAAAAAGAAAGCGGTGAAGAAGTCCACTGTAAACAAGCCAACTGTGAAAAAAGCCACGAAAAAAACACCGGCTAAAAAGGTTACTGCCAAAAAAGCACCCGCTAAAAAGGCGACTGCCAAAAAAGCTCCTGCTAAAAAGGCCACTGCCAAAAAAGCTCCCGCTAAAAAGGCCACTGCCAAAAAAGCTCCTGCTAAAAAGGCCACTGCCAAAAAAGCTCCTGCTAAAAAGGCGCCAACGACAAAGGCACCAACCAAAAAGAACCCGATTGCAGTAAAAAAAGCCGAAAAGCCGAAAGCCAAGGTGAAGACAAAAACTAACGTTCAGGCAAAGACTTCAGAGCAAAAAACGTCAATATCGAAACCCGTTGAGAAATCAAAGGCAACTAAAGTAACACCGACACCCGCAAAAAAGAGCGTGTCCAGTAAAAAGGTAAACACAACGTTGAAAGCAGCAGCAAAAGCACCCAGCAAGAAATCACCTGCAGGTGCGAAAGGAAAAAAAACAGAAAAGACAACAGTTAAGCCAACTGTCAGAGCTACAACAAGGACGAGTGGCGTAAAAAAACCAACCACCGTTATCACCAATAAAACTGCGGCTCAAACGCTCCGAGACTTAGCCGAGGTTGAGGCTAAACCAAAAAATGTCGATGCAAACTACATGAACGAGCCCCAACGCGCACACTTTAAAGATCTGCTGCTGCAGTGGAAACACCAGTTAATGGAAGAGGTAGACAGAACTGTCAGTAATATGAAGGACGTCGCCGCGAACGACCCTGATCCCGCGGACAGAGCGACACAGGAAGAAGAGTTTTCACTCGAACTTCGAACCAGGGATCGCGAGCGAAAGCTGATCAAAAAGATCGACAGCACGATCGACTTGATCGATCAGGATGACTACGGCTATTGCGATTCCTGCGGTATAGAAATTGGCGTAGAAAGACTCGAAGCAAGGCCTACAGCGACTCAATGTATCGATTGTAAGACCTTGGATGAAATTAAGGAAAAGCAAATTCACGGTTGATCGAATGTCATTCGAGGGCTGACTTATGACGGCGGTAGATGCCACCGAAACCAGTTCTAAGAAATACATAGGCCGATTTGCGCCCTCACCAACCGGACCACTTCATTTCGGTTCCCTCGTTGCGGCACTGGCAAGTTGGCTGGATGCACGCCGCAACGAAGGCAGTTGGCTACTTCGAATTGAAGACCTTGATCCTCCACGTGAAGACCCATCAGCCCCCGACACGATAAAGCGACAACTGGAAACCTTGGGCTTGACCTGGGATGGAACGCCTCTTTATCAAAGTACCCGCCAAGAAGCATATGACGAGGCACTAAACGATCTAAGAAACAAAGGCATGGTGTTTGTTTGCACCTGTTCACGCAAATCTGTTCCCGGCATTTATCCTGGCTATTGCAGAGAGAAACACCTCGAAGAGAGTCCGACGGGGACCTGCGCGATCAGACTCAGAGTTCCCAGAAAAACCACCTCTTTCAACGACAGAGTTAGTGGACCCCATATCTTCGACCTAAACACGGCGGTTGGTGATTTCATTGTTCGAAGGCGAGATGGCAGAACCGCCTATCAACTCGCGGTTGTAGTAGACGATGAGTACCAGAACGTTACCGATATTATCAGAGGTGACGATCTACTCGATTCGACACCGCGACAACTATGCATTATCGAGGCATTGGACTACCAACCTGTCAGATACGGCCACCTCCCTGTGATCCTTGGTGCCGATCACAAAAAACTGAGCAAACAGGCGCATGCCGCGCCCGTGTCGATCGAACAACCTGAGAAAACGGTTCGCAATGCGCTTATTTGTCTAGGTCAGCCCTCTCCACCAGACACCGATGATGTCCAAATATTGCTGCACTGGGCAATCGAAAACTGGCAGCCTGACAGGATCCCTGTCAGATCAACCGTCTGGACCCCGACTTAGCGTGGGAGTAAAGTGGCCATTACCCCCTACAATGGCGACTCGAACATGACTATTTGTCTCAAGTTACGCTTGGAGTTTTTATGCTCATTGAACGAACCATTTTTTTTGTCATCCTTGGTTTTTTTGTTTTTAGCCCGCAAATTCCAGGCTGGCACGAGAGTGAGCATGTCGCTAATTGGTACGGCTACTATCTCCCCGGCGTGATCTTTCTATTGGCTCTTGGCTGGGCCTTGAAGTCTGGTGGCAAACCGCCAAACTGATATTATGACGTTTTCAATCACCCAACTTTTCTCCATTGGCCTTATCTATCTAACGGTATTATTTGGCTCCGCCTACGCGACTGAAATAGGACTACTGCCAAGAGCACTTACCCATCACAGGTTAACTCGGGTACTTGCATTAGGTGTTTTCGCCGGCACCATATGCTTTAACGGTACCCTTGGTCTTGCTTCACAGTATGGCGCCAGCTACATGCTTTATTTCCTTGGTGCAAGTGCTGCTTTTGTTGCCGCACCCATACTACTTGCACCCATCTGCAGAATAGCATTGACCCACAAGCTGGGTTCAATAGCCGATGTTTTCGCTTTTCGATATCCTGCTCCCTGGGTTGGTGGTGTTGTCAGTGTATTTATGCTGATCGGTCTTCTACCTCTCATCGCTCTGCAGATTCATGCAGTCTCAACAACAGTTCACCTGCTGAACCAGGAGTTCAGCGAAGATGTATTGGCAATCGTTTTTTGCAGCACGATGACGCTCTTTGCCATTCTATTTGGCGCAATACATCTATCCACCCGCGACAAACACCAAGGGCTGGTTGTTGCGATGGGGCTGGAATCAATCATCAAACTGGTGGCGCTAATTACGATCGCGATATATGCGATTAGTGAGGTTTTTGGTGGTTTGAACAACATGAATGCTTGGCTCACTCAGAAGCTCGCTGAGCACTATCTCGACAATACACTGGCAAGCGGTCCATCAAGAACATTACTGCTTTTGTTTTTTGCTGCAGCCGTCGCAATGCCGCATGTGTACCACATACTGATCACAGAAAACGAAGACAACAACTTACTGAATGACTCTCGCTGGGGGTTCCCTGCATACATGCTATGTCTGAGCGCGTGCATTCCACCCATTCTTTGGGCAGCAACGTATCTAGGCGCACAAACTCCGGCCGAGTTTCATGTTTTGGGATTAGGTCTCACGACAGAAAACCGAGAGATTACGATCCTCGCGTTTGTCGTCAGCCTGGCAGCAGCAAGCGGTGTTCTAATTGTCACGACACTTGCTCTTTCGTCTATGATCCTAAATCACGTTTTCCTGCCGCTTTACACACCCAAGCCCGGGGTCAATGTGTATTCACTCATGTTTTATGCCCGCAGGGGGCTTATTGCAGGCATTATTTTCTTCTCCTATTGCATGTATAAGCTACTTGCTGAGGGTCAAAACCTAACGAGTCTTGGCATCGTTGCATTTGTTGCAGTGCTGCAGTTTGTACCAGGTCTCTTCGGCGCATTTTACTGGCGTGGGGCAAACAAGGCAGGACTGTTAGCCGGCATGCTTCTCGGCTACCTTGTTTGGTTCGGAACACTTTTCTACCCTCTATTGAGCGACATCTTTTATTCCAGCTTGATCACACCGGCAGCGCTGGGTTATCAAGCAGAGCTATACCAACCTGGCCTCTATGAGCTAAAGGAAAGTGCTTGGCATGTCGCGGCCATGGCTTCTCTTACTGTTAACGCACTCGGATTCGTCGTTTTCTCGACCTTCTATAAGACAACTCGAGAAGAGCTGCGCGCTGCGAACAATTGCTTATCAGACTCATTCCATCGACCACTACAGGGACAACTGGTCGCACAATCCGTATCAGACATTCAAACGGGGCTCGCGTCTATTTTGGGCGTCGATACGGCCAACCGAGAAATTCGTTTTGCGCTCGAAGAATTAGCGCTAGAACCGGATGAAAAACGTACCCATGCCTTGCAACAACTCAGGGACAAAATGGAATCCAATCTTTCAACGACCCTCGGCCAAACAATTGCTCATAGCATTATTGATCGTTTTGTGCCATTTCGCCCAAGTGACGATGCTAGGGGGTCAGAGACAGTTTATTCAATTGAATCGAGATTGGAGGACTATCAATCTCAGCTCACTGGCATGGCAGCAGAGCTTGATGCGCTTAGAAGACACCATCGCCGAATTTTGCAAGAACTACCGACGGCCGTTTGCGCAATCGCAGAGAATCAGAACGTGCTGATCTGGAATGCTGCAATGGAGAATCTTACCAATATCAGTGCTGAAAAAATTATCGGCTCGACACTCACCTCCTTGCCAGATGACTGGTTTCTGCTACTCGACGGGTTTGCAGTCGGGCCTGATACACACAAACTTCGAGTCCCGGTATCCAGCGATGCAGCAGAGTTGCTGGTAAATTTGCACAAAGCATCCATTGACAACATTCCTACTTCAGGAGGGGACGTCGTCATTGTTATCGAAGACATGACCGATGAACATATTCTGGAAGAACAACTCCTTCACAATGAAAGGTTGGCATCGATAGGTCAACTTTCTGCGGGCATCGCGCATGAGATAGGCAACCCGATCACCGGCATTGCTTGCCTAGCGCAAAACATGAAGTACGAAACCGAAGAGCAGGAGTTTCATTTTCTGTCAGATCAAATTCTAGAGCAGACCGGCCGAGTCTCCGAGATCTTACAATCTCTCATGAATTTCTCACACGGCGGCAGGGCAGAAACACGCAAGCCCTACGTCCCGGTAGATATAAAACAGTGTGTCGCAGAGGCAATCAGTCTGCTTTCACTCAGCCCTGAAAATAACAACATCATTTTCAAGAATGGTCTTGGCAAGCAATGTTTTGTACTCGGTAATGCGCAAAGGCTTTCCCAAGTATTTGTTAATATTTTTACGAATGCCAGAGATGCATCGGAGCCGGATAGTGTTGTCGATATATCCGCAATTGTCACAGAAAGCACCATTGCAATAACAATCACTGATCAAGGCCACGGCATCCCGTCTGAAAAAATCGGACAGATTTTCGAACCATTTTTCACCACCAAAGACCCGGGGAAGGGCACTGGTCTGGGTCTCGCGATCGCCAGCTCAATTGTACAGGAGCATCAGGGGTCGATTACTGCGGTTCCATCAACAATAGGCACGGGAACCAGCTTCACTATCACTCTGCCCTACTTTGATCGGCTGGAAAATACATCAGATTAATGTCTCTAATGGAGCCTGTGAACTACGTTTCGGCTTTCATAAAGAAAGTTGACTTCAGTCAATGAACGTTGTTAAGTACCCAATCTAGAGATTACACTGCACGGCGTTTTCATTTGGTAACAAGAACAGAGCCAAAAAAATAAGCTAATGTAAACCAAGCGCTAATACGAACTAAGAGTTAGAGTAACAAGCGAGAAGATTGAACAGAGCTTGATTCGACCACCCTCTCAATCAGAGAACGGTATCCGTCGATCAATGACAAAAGCACTTATTCTCGAGTTGCTTGAATAGATAGTATGAGCAAACACAAAATCCTGATCGTTGAAGATGAAATTGTAATACGCACCTCGCTCAAGAAGTTTCTGGAAAAACAATCCTACATCATTGAAGAAGCTGAATCTCTCAAAGAAGCACTGCGCTTCAAGCTGAAGGATTTTGCATTGATCATAACAGACTTACGCCTGCCTGGACCTAGTGGCACAGGTATCATCAAGGAAGCTATGGAAGTGCCCGTGCTGGTAATGACCAGCTACGCGAGTGTGACTTCAGCGGTAGAGGCAATGAAGCTAGGTGCCGCTGACTACGTCGCAAAACCCTTTGACTACCAAGACTTGCTATCAAAAGTTAAAACCCTGATCGCAGAGAAGTCTCATCCCGCAATTATCGAAGGCATGCTTGGCTCCTGTGAAGCTATCCTTGATCTCATGCGTCGTATTCACAAGGTGGCGCCAACTGGCACCAACGTGCTTATTCAGGGCGAATCGGGCACCGGTAAAGAGCTAGTTGCGAGAGCCATTCACAAGGCGAGCCATCAATCAAACCACAACATGATCTCCCTGAATTGTGCTGCTATTCCCGACACACTAATTGAGTCAGAACTTTTTGGTCACGAGAAAGGCGCTTTCACCGGTGCAACCAATGCGCGAGTCGGGCTAATTGAAGCCGCGGATGGAGGCACTTTGTTTTTAGATGAAATTGGTGAATTGCCTCTTGAAGCACAGGCGCGTTTGCTCAGGGTTCTACAGGAAGGAGAGGTTAGACGTGTTGGATCTGTCGCGACAAAAAAAGTGTCTGTACGACTCATCGCTGCAACACACAGAAACCTGAAGGAACTTACCCAGCGAGGTGGATTTCGTGAAGACCTGTACTACCGCCTTAATGTTGTCAAACTGATACTTCCGCCTCTAAGAGACCGAAATGACGACATCACGACACTGGCGGACCACTTTCTAAAGGTAAACTGCGAGCAGCTGGGCAAGCCCTGTTTGTCTTTTTCACCCTCAGCGCAAGATGTTATTCAGTCCTATCACTGGCCAGGTAATATCAGAGAACTTGAAAATGCTATCGAGCGAGCCGTCATCCTCTGTGAAGGCAAAATGATCTCACCTGATCTGTTGTCTGTCGATTCAGAATCAGGGCCGGAGCCACTTCTGAAATCAACACTCGCACACGACATAGAAAAACCTCAGGTCGACAACGAAGATAGTTTGTCACTTGAAGACTATTTCCAGAAGTTTGTTTTGGAACACCAAGACAGCATGACCGAGACCGAGCTCGCACAACAACTGGGCATTAGCCGAAAATCCCTTTGGCAGCGTCGACAAAAACTCAACTTGCCCCGGGAACGTTCAAGAAAGCTATAGGCCAACGGTAACGAAAAGTGTTACCGAAAACCTCCAACGTTACCATCCGCACACCGAAACGTAACCATTGGTTACACTTTGAACAGCGATATATAGGCAAAATTTGTATCTTATTGATTATTAACAGTTTTTAATGTTGGCACAAAACCTGCTCTTTATACTACTAGCTCAAATGCAAATGCATTGGGTTGAAAAATAATAAAAGGTGCAATTGAAAAATAAGCATCAAATAATAAGAATAAGAAACATAACAATAATAATAAAACTGGCTCGCTAAAAGGGAAAAGTTTACTTTTCCCTTTTTTATGGGCGATTCAAAAGTGACAACCTCACTCACTGTTGGTTTACAGGCACTCTGGTCTGTTAACATATGACATTCAACCGCTGCGTCATCGCAGTTTGTTCTACTCCAGATCGATTGAGATCGCTAGCCGCCAAGACCGGAATCGAATGTCCGACGTTGTATCCATTACGTTAAAAGCAGACCAGTTAAACCTGAACGCCCGAAAGGTTGTCAAGCGTCTACATGAATCTGGATTTGAGGCCTATCTTGTCGGCGGCTGTGTTAGAGACCTTTTGCTCGACAAACAACCAAAAGACTTTGACGTATCAACCAATGCCCATCCTGAAGAAGTCCGCGATTTATTTAGAAACTCGCGCATGGTTGGCAGAAGGTTCAAGATAGTGCATGTTCGATTCGGTAGGGAAATAGTCGAAGTTGCTACATTCAGGGCCGAACACCCAGAAGAGGACCACGAAACATACGATAGTTCGCACATTAGTGAAGGCGGTATGATTCTTTCAGACAACCGCTATGGCACATTCAGAGAGGATGCCCGGCGCAGAGACTTCACCATCAACGCGCTCTATTACGACCCTGAAAATGAGGAGGTACTTGACCCACTGGATGGGGTGAAAGACCTTGAAAAACAGCAAATTCGTTTGATCGGCACACCCGAAGATCGCTACAGGGAAGACCCCGTACGCATGTTGCGTGCTATTCGGTTCCGGGCAAAACTCGGCTTTGAAATCGAGGACGATACTCGAGCAGCAATCAAAGAATATGGCTATCTTCTACAAGACATTCCGCCTGCCAGGTTGTTCGAAGAAGTATTGAAATTGTTCATGTCCGGCTATGCCCAGCGGGCATTCAAAGGCCTGACAAACGAGGACGCTTTTCGCTGGCTCTTTCCAGACACAGACAACCTACTTGCCGAACCGCTCAACCAACGACTCATTGAATTGGCCCTCGAAAGCACGGATACACGAATAGGCAACGACATGCCAGTCACTCCCGCTTTCATTTTTGCAGCATTGTTATGGGGTCCTTTCCTGAAAGAACGAAAACAACTCATCGATGAAGAAGGCGTGACATTTTATGCTGCCAATATGGAAGCCGCAAACAACGTTATCGCAAAGCAACAACTATTTACCTCGATTCCAAAGCGGTTTTCGGGTCCGATGCGGGACATTTGGTTTCTCCAATTTCGCTTGCCAAATAAAACAGGCAAGAAGGCAGTTTCGGTCGCTAACCACAAACGCTTCAGGGCAGCTTATGATTTTCTTCTGCTGAGAGAGAATGCAGGCGAAGCCTTAAAAGGGTTAGGAGCGTTTTGGACTCAGTACCAGATAGACAATCCATTAGATACGCATAGCTCGAACCACCGCAGACCAGCTGAACAACAAAATAGTGACCGACAGGGATCCCGACGCCGACGCAGAAAACGTGCGCCGCGAAAGCCTTCATCCTAAATGGCGTACACGACAAATACCCATAGAAAAGGGTTCAATTTACCGGTATTCCTTGCGTACAATCATCCTTTGCACTTGAAAGTTAGCACAATGATAACGGCGCATTTCGATGGATAACAGCCTTACCTTGGATTATTCAAACCGTAAAGTTCCTCGATATATCGCCATAGAAGGCCCGGTGGGTGTTGGTAAAACAAAACTCACCAAGATGATTGCTAACACTTTTAACTACGAAACCCTACTTGAAACGCCTGAAGTCAACCCTTTTCTTGAGCGCTTTTACCAGAACCGCAAACAATCAGCTCTGCCAACACAATTGTTTTTTCTTTTTGAGCGAGCACGCAAAATTCAGAGTATGCGCCAAGGAGATATGTTCGAACCCGTCACGGTCGCGGACTTTTTGATGGAGAAAGACAGATTGTTTGCACAGCTGAATCTTGATGCGGATGAAATGGCGCTCTATGACAACATCAGCACACACCTTGCGATTGAGGCGCCGGCACCTGAACTAGTTGTCTATCTTCAAGCGCCGGTCTCGGTCTTGCACGAAAGGATTCAACAGCGTGCACAGGGTACAGACCTCGCATTAGACAGGGCATACCTCTCGCAACTCGTGGACGCTTATACAGAGTTTTTTCACTACTACAGCGCAGCACCATTGTTAATCGTCAATGCATCAGCATTCGACTTGACTCACGATCCTCAAGACTACCAACAACTGATTGATTTCATGCTGACGGTAAAGTCCGGCCGCCACTACTATAACCCTACACCGTCGTTCATTTAACTTATGTCAATTACAAACACTCCTATCTGGCGCAATTTGATATCTCACGCTCACTCGATGCAAAACAAAACTATTGCATCATTGTTTGACGACGAGCTCGAACGTGCATCAAACAGAATCATTCAGGACTGCGGTCTTACCCTCGACTACTCTAAAAGTATGGCAAGCCACGAAACCTTTAACTTGCTTGAAATACTGGCGAATCAAACAGGGCTAAAGCGCAAAGCACAGGGACTGGCTGCGGGAGAAATGCTCAATAATACAGAGCAACGTGCAGCACTACACACACTACTGCGCGCCCGTCCGGGCGAACACCACCCTGACCTTTCGAATAAATACAGTGAGGTTGAAGCCGCCCTGAAACAAGTTGAGCGCCTGAGTCGCGAAGTAAGATCAGGCATCTGGCTAGGCAGCACAGGCAAAAGAATCACTGACGTTTTGCACATTGGCATTGGCGGTTCGTACCTTGGCCCGCGAATGATTGATGAAGCCCTGACACCTTATCGTGATCAAGCCATTGACTGTCACTACGTCGCTAACGTTGATGGGCACCATATCGACCATGTTTTGGCGGACCTGAATTGGGAAAGAACATTAATCATTGTCGTGTCGAAATCCTTTTCGACGATGGAAACCAGAGTTAATGCAATATCAGCGCAACAATGGTTGTTGCAACACATGAAGCAAGATGACCTGGACAAGCACCTTATTGCCATTACAAACAATGTATCAGCAGCCATTGAGTTTGGTGTCGGGCAGGAAAATATCATTCCGATATGGGACTGGGTAGGTGGCAGATACTCTCTATGGTCAGCGGTAGGACTTCCGATCGCGTTAAGTTACGGCTTCGAAACCTTCAGAGCACTGCTGGATGGTGCTGCAGATATGGATCAGCACTTTCTGACCGCCGACTTCCATCAGAATATGCCGATGATGCTGGCGCTTCTTGGCGTTTGGTATCACAACTTTTTAGGCATGACATCCCACGCCATTCTGCCATACGACCATTGGCTCAGGCTATTGCCCGACCATCTGCAGCAACTAGACATGGAGTCGAACGGGAAGTCTGCCACGCGTAAGGGTGAGACCGTCGACTACACAACAGGTCCATTAATCTGGGGAGGTGAGGGAACCAATGGCCAGCATGCTTTTCACCAGTTACTTCACCAGGGAACAGGCATTGCCAGCATCGATTTCTTGTTACCGCTTCGGCCACATCATGATCGAACGGAACATCATGATTGGCTTGTCGCAAGCTGCCTCAGCCAAAGCCAAGCCTTAATGCAAGGTAAATCAGCTGAAGAAATTGATGCCAATACTTCCGACCTTGTCAGAAAACATAAGGTGATGCCAGGCAATCGGCCTTCTAATACAATTTTGCTAACACAATTAACCCCTGAAACACTTGGATCCCTTGTTGCCCTCTATGAGCACAAGGTCTTCTGCCAAGGTATGGTCTGGGATCTCAATCCCTTTGATCAGTGGGGCGTCGAACTTGGAAAAGTACTCGGCGAGAACATTCACAAAATGATTGAAGGTGCGGCAGATGCAGACTCCGTCGATCCATCTACTAATAATCTAGCAGAAATTTATAAATCTATACGCAATGGGGACGACTAATCATGTCAGAGGATAAAATCTATCCAGTACAGACCGGTGCCAAGGAAAATACGCACATCACGGATGAACAGTATCAACAAATGTATCGCGCCTCGATAGAACAACCCGAGGATTTTTGGTCCGAGCAAGCATCCGCCTTTCTGTCATGGAGCAAACCATGGACCAATCTAATGACATCGGATATGTCGCAAGGAAAAAGCGCTTGGTTCGAGGGTGCGCAACTCAACGCGTCGGTTAATTGTATTGACCGACATTTGGCGAACCGCTCAGAGCAAACTGCCATCATCTGGGAAGGAGACGATCCAAAGGATGATGATCACATCACGTACAAGGTGCTTCATGAGCAAGTTTGCAGACTTGCAAATGTACTTAAAGAAAGGGGCGTTAAAAAGGGAGATCGCGTGTGCATCTATATGCCGATGATTCCCGAAGCGGCCTACGCAATGCTCGCCTGCACGCGTATTGGTGCAGTCCACTCGGTTGTCTTCGGCGGTTTCTCGCCGCAGGCACTTCAGGATCGTATTCTCGACTCCGATTGCCAGACTGTGATAACCGCAGACGAGGGTTTGAGAAGCGCTAAAAGTATCCCACTAAAGTCAAACACCGATCTCGCATTAACGGATTGCCCCAATGTCCACACTGTCGTTGTCGTTAAGCGCACCGGGGGCGATATCAACTGGAACGAAAATCGCGACATCTGGTATCACACGGCAACAGCGGCGGCCTCTCCTCAGTGTGAACCAGAACCAATGGATAGTGAAGATCCTTTGTTTATTCTCTACACGTCAGGGTCCACTGGTAAACCAAAAGGTGTATTGCACACGACAGGAGGATATCTGCTTCAGGCAGCAATGACTCACAAGTATGTGTTTGACTACAAGGATGGCGATATTTATTGGTGTACCGCTGATGTTGGCTGGGTTACCGGACACTCCTACATCGTTTATGGTCCACTCATCAATGGCGCAACAACACTGATGTTTGAGGGTGTGCCAACCTATCCGGATGCATCTAGGTGTTGGCAGGTGGTCGATAAACATCAGGTCAATATATTTTATACCGCACCCACCGCGCTGCGAGCATTGATGGGCCAGGGAGATGATTTCGTTAAGGCGACGGACCGACGCTCACTGCGACTACTTGGCAGTGTCGGCGAGCCAATTAACCCGGAAGCGTGGGAATGGTATTACCATATCGTCGGTGAAGAGAAGTGTCCCATCGTTGACACCTGGTGGCAGACAGAAACCGGCGGAATCATGATTACTCCTCTTCCCGGCGCTACGGCATTGAAACCGGGATCTGCAACTCGACCGTTCTTTGGCGTAGAACCGATACTTCTGGATAATGAAGGCGCCCTGATCGAGGGTGCCGGTTCAGGTAACCTGGCAATTGCACGAAGCTGGCCGAGCCAGATTAGATCTGTATACGGAGACCACCAAAGATGTATTGATACGTACTTTTCAACCTACCCTGGATATTACTTCACTGGAGATGGCGCTCGTCGAGATGAAGACGGCTACTACTGGATCACCGGACGGGTGGACGATGTGCTCAATGTGTCCGGCCATCGAATGGGCACGGCGGAGGTGGAGAGCGCCCTGGTTTTACATGAATCGGTAGCGGAAGCCGCAGTCGTTGGCTATCCACACGACATTAAGGGTCAGGGAATTTACGCCTATGTGACATTAATGCAAGGAATTCAGGGTTCTCCCGAACTAGTAAAAGACCTTAACGATCTCGTCAGAAAAGAAATTGGCGCGATTGCCAAACCCGACATTTTACAATGGGCGCCAGGTTTACCGAAGACTAGATCGGGAAAAATAATGAGGCGCATCTTGCGGAAGATTGCCGAAAACGAACTGGAAAACCTAGGAGACACTAGTACGCTTGCGGACCCATCGGTCGTGGATGACCTGATCAAGCAGCGGCCTGCTCATTAGACCAGAACCATTTAACTCGCAGAAACAGAAAGAAGCGTTTGAGCAGACTTATCTCGGGCGCTTTGCTCTGTCTTATGGCTATTTTGTTCGCTTAACCTTCACCGACAGTTTTCGTCCAACAATACGCAATTTATAGGAACTCAGCACACCTAATTCAATACGGACTTTCTGCCCCTTCTTGAACCTGAGCCGACCATCCTCAACCTCACGCCAAACCTGACCGTTATCAAGCTTGATATAATCGATCCGATTAGCATTCGTTTGTACGCGAACAATTGTTGCTTCGATGAATTTTGCATTCACCGCCGAGCGACGGTCGGGAAGCCCGAATTCACTTTTATTGACCGCTGGTTCGGTGCCAGTAGAAATTACTGGTTGAGCGCGAACGATTTGCGGCCTTGTTATAACTCTTTCCTCAGCTGTCGTATCCGAGGAAATAACAGTAACATTGGACGCTGCGACTGATCCTTTTACGGGAGATGCAACAGCACTTGACTGCGTTTGAAGCGTCGGCGGTGCCTGACCGAAAGCTCGGTCAAAACACGCCAACCTAGTAACATCACTACGCTCCGAATGACATAAAGCAATATTATCGTAACAGGCGAGTCGGCCTTCATCGTTAGCTATCTCGTCACACGAAGCAGCGTTCGCGTCTGTTACTGCCAGCAACAGAGAGATAGCAACCATGTAAGCTAAAGACCTGAGCACGCTTTTTTAATCCTGCTCGTTACTTGATGCGGTATTGCCATCAGCGTCATCTTCATTGGAATCAACTTCGTCAGCGGATTCATCAGAAGCTTCGTTGCTTGGGACTTCTTTAATGGACAGCTTGATTCTACCTCGGTCAACATCGAGCACTATCACATCAACTTCCTGACCTTCAGAAAGGTAATCTGTTACCTTCTCAACCCGCTCGTTAGCAATTTGAGAGATGTGCACAAGACCGTCTTTACCAGGAATGATGTTAACAAATGCCCCAAAGTCAGCGATCTTCACAACCTTACCTTTGTAAATCTGACCAACTTCCGCTTCAGCTGTAATCATGTTGATGCGATCAACAGCGGCATCACGAGACTCAGCTCCTTCACCGAAAATTACTATCGTGCCGTCATCTTCAATATCGATTGAAGCCCCGGTCTCTTCAGTAATCGATCGGATAGTTGCGCCACCTTTACCGATAACGTCACGGATCTTTTCAGCATCAATCTTGATCGTCACCATTGCTGGTGCATTATCAGACACGGTTTCACGCGAGCGACCAATCACCTTATTCATCTCACCGAGGATATGAATTCTGGCGTCACGGGCTTGTTCCAGCGCAGTTTCCATAATTTCTTCGGTAATGCCCTGTATCTTGATGTCCATCTGTAAAGCGGTCACGCCAGTATCTGTACCAGCTACTTTAAAGTCCATATCACCTAAATGATCCTCATCACCGAGGATATCGGTCAGAACAGCAAATCCATCTTCTTCCTTAACAAGACCCATCGCCACGCCCGCAACTGGCGCAGTAAGCGGAACACCGGCATCCATAAGAGACAAACTAGCGCCACAAACACTTGCCATCGATGAAGAACCATTAGACTCTGTGATTTCCGAAACAACACGTGTTGTATACGGCCATACTTCAGCGGAAGGCAGCACGGCAGCGATTCCACGTCTAGCCAAACGTCCATGACCAATTTCACGACGCTTGGGTCCACCTGAAAAGCCGGTTTCACCAACACTATAGTGCGGGAAGTTATAATGAAGTAAGAAATTGTCTTTGTAAGACCCTTGAAGCGCATCAATGATGGCTGCATCACGCATCGAACCCAATGTGGTCGTCACAATCGCTTGCGTTTCACCGCGAGTAAACAATGCAGAACCGTGCGCCTTTGCGAGCATACCTACTTCGACTTCAATATTTCTAACTGTTTTGGTATCTCTACCATCAATTCTGGGCTCACCAGCGACAATTCTTCGTCGCACAGTTTTCTTTTCCAGTGCGCCAAAAGCACCAGAAACATCGTCTTTTGTAACGCCCGCTTCTTCACTTACGAGCGCGTCGACCGCCTTGCTACGCAGATCACTCAACAGATCCTGACGTTCCATCTTATCAACAGTTTGGTAAGCTTCACCAACCCCGGCTCCGAACTGCTCAGCCATCGCGTTGATCAACGCTTCATTTCCAGCAACAGCTTCCCATTCCCAATCAGGCTTACCAACTTCGGCCTTGAGTTCATTAATCGCCTGGATCACACATTGCATTTCCTGATGGGCATAGAGCACCCCACCCAACATTTGATCTTCAGTTAACTCTTTCGCTTCAGATTCAACCATGAGCACAGCAGATTCTGTTCCGGCGACAACCATGTCTAGATCAGATTCTTTCAATGCTTCATAACCTGGGTTGAGAAGGTAACCCCCTTTGTTGAAACCAACTCTCGCGCCGCCAATCGGACCCGCGAACGGCATGCCAGAAAGCGCCAACGCAGCTGAAGTGCCGATCATTGCAAGAATGTCCGGGTCAACATCTTTATGCGCAGACATTACTTGGCAAGTCACTTGAACCTCATTCAGGAATCCCTTGGGAAACAAGGGACGAATGGGCCGATCTATCAAGCGCGATGTAAGAGTTTCTTTTTCGGAAGGACGACCTTCCCTTTTGAAAAATCCGCCGGGGATTTTGCCAGCCGCGTATGTCTTTTCTTCGTAGTTTACTGTCAGGGGGAAAAAGTCCTGCCCTGGCTTAGCATCTTTTCTACCAACCACTGCAACAAGCACGGTCGTCTCACACATTGTTACCAATACCGCAGCACTGGTTTGTCGGGCTACTTTGCCCGTTTCGATGACGACTTCATGGTCGCCGTATGTAAATTTTTTCTTTACCGAATTCACTATATTCTCCAATTTTTTACCTGATTACACCCCTGTGTAATCATCCATTTGCTTACTTTTTGCCCTTTATTATCGCGGGCCAAACATGATGAACCCGGGTTACCCGGGCTCAATATTAAAGCTTATCTTCTCAAACCAAGTCGCTTAATCAGATCAGCATATCGTTCTACGCTCTTCCCTTTGAGGTAGTTAAGCAGCTTTCTTCGCTGACTAACCATTCGCAACAAACCAACACGAGAGTGATGATCATGCTTATGTTCTTGAAAGTGTGACTGTAGTTTTTCGATATTCGCTGTTAACAAGGCAACCTGAACTTCCGGTGAGCCCGTATCGCCCTCCGACTGGCCAAATTCCTTGAGTATTTCAGCTTTATTTTCTGCCGTTAATGCCATTTTCTCTTTTCTCCAATATGCCCAATTTAATTTGCACAAACATCCACGCATATTTGCAGATATCGCACATTTTGATTTAGCTAACCACGAGTCTTCGCGGCGCTACCTTACCATCCTCCAGAATTTCACCAACACCCATAAATACAGGATCGTTAGATTCTACTTCTGAAAAAATTCTTACCAAGCCGCTTTCAGGTGCTTTTGCAATCTGAACTGCTTGACCTTGCTTAAAGTATGCAGCTGTCAATTCAGTTAAATTGATTGCCGGCCAGTCTTCTATCGAAGATTCCACGGGCAACAACAATGCATCAAGCAGCGTCAGCCCCTCCTCTTCCTTAATCTTCTCGAGCTCAGCGACGGTTACGGATTCTGCTAATTCGTAAGGTCCTGATTTAATTCTCCTCAGCTCAGTCACGTGAGCACCACACCCCAGCGCTTTACCTAGGTCTTCCGCAAGTGATCTCACGTAAGTCCCTTTTGTACATTCAATATCAACCTTCAGCAGGTCGCCTTCATACTCCAGAACATCATACCGCAGGATATTTACCACCCTCGATTTACGTTCAACTTCGATACCCTGTCTGGCAAGCTTGTAAAGTGGTTGCCCATTTACTTTCAATGCACTGAACATCGACGGGGTCTGCTTAATTTTTCCGCGGAATTGATCCAGCATCGCATCGATCTCGCCCAACTCCAGCAAAGGCACCTGAGCCTTCGCTACTATCTCTCCCTCGGCATCACCTGTTGTCGTAGTCACGCCTAATTTGAAGGTCGCCAGATATCGTTTATCAGCGTCCAACAGGTACTGTGAAAACTTTGTCGCTTCCCCAAAACACAGCGGTAAAACGCCCGTTGCTAAAGGGTCTAAGCTACCCGTGTGACCTGCTTTTGCTGCCTCAAACAAGCGTTTGACCTTCTGTAAAGCTGCGTTAGAGGTCAAACCAACCGGCTTATCGAGCACCAATACGCCATTTATTTTTCTTCTTACCTTTTTGTTACCAGCAGGTCTCTCTTTGTCGCTCTTACTAGACACTGTCTGTCCCATGGCCTTGATCGGTAGCGACCTGTTCCTTCAGCTGCTCATCGCCCTCGATCGCCTTTTTGATCGCCTGGGTCATTTTCGCACCCTGTTCAATTGTATGATCGTAATGAAACCTCAGTTTCGGTGTGGTTCTCGTTGACAGCGATTTTGCTAAACGAGAACGAAGGAACCCTGACGCATTCTCAAGCACTTCAGCAGGTCGGATGCTATTTCGTTCCTCTCGTTCAGCATCCTCATCTAAGGACTCACTGGCCCGGAAGGTGTCGCTAGAAAAAGATGTAAAATACACATCTGCAAAGCCAAGATCCCGGCTTACTTTCACTTCGTTAATTGTAACCAGCCCCAATCTCGGATCTTTTACTTCTTGCTGAATAAGCACCGCCAGTTCCTTCTGGATATGGTCGGCGACTCTTCTTCCTCTGCTAAACTCTCTCGGCACTGTTTACCCTTTACCCTTACCATCTCCTGAGTGTTTAGCGATTCCCCTAAAACAGGGAAGACTACAATACCCGGGCAACCTCGCGAGTATCAAACACCTCAATCTGGTCCTTCACTTTTACATCGTTGTAGTTTTTGACGCCGACGCCGCATTCTGTACCGTTCTTTGCTTCTTCCACCTCACTCTTAAAGTGACGCAGAGATTCAAGCTCGCCTTCATAAATAACCACGTTGTCTCGCAAAACCCGAATTTTCTTGCTTCGAAACACCGTGCCTTCAATCACCATGCAGCCTGCAATATTGCCAAACTTCTTAGACTCAAATACGTCTCTAACTTCAGCGATACCTACAATATCTTCACGCACCTCAGGTGATAGCATGCCGGAGAGCGCAGCTTTTACATCATCCACCAGGTCGTAAATAACCTTGTAATAACGAAGATCAAGACCTTCGAGTTCGACAACCTTCCTTGCGGAGTTATCCGCACGCACATTGAAGCCAAAAATCACGGCGCCTGATGTTACGGCCAAATTCACATCTGATTCAGTTATACCGCCAACACCAGAAAAGACAACATTCACTTTGACCTCATCATTTCCAAGATCACGCAGTGCAGAGACAATTGCTTCAAGTGATCCTCGGACATCAGCTTTCACAACAACATTTAAGTAGTTAATTTCGCTAGCGCCGAAGCTTTCAAGCAAAGTGTCGAGTGATGCAGCCGGGGTAGCTAGGCGTTCGTTGGTGGCTTTTTCTTTTCTGAACTCGGCTACTTCTCTGGCTTTCTTTTCGTCTTTGGCTACGAGGAAAGGATCGCCAGCCGCAGGCGTTCCGCCCAATCCCAAGATTGCCACCGGCGTTGCAGGTCCAGCCGACTTAACCTGATTGTTATGCTCATCGTTTATTGCTCGAACGCGACCGTAGTACTCACCCGCAACAATAATATCTCCACGACTTAATGTGCCGTTCTGAACCAACAGCGTCGCAACAGGGCCACGACCCTTGTCGAGCTCAGACTCAACGACAACACCTCGCGCCGGACCCTCGTGCACCGCAGTTAACTCAAGTAGCTCGGCCTGAAGCAACACCGCCTCCAGCAAATTTTCAACACCTTCACCCGTCATTGCAGAAACTGGAATAAACTGTGTATCACCGCCCCAATCTTCAGGAATCACGTTTCTCGCAGAGAGTTCATTCTTAACACGGTCGGGATCGGCGCCTTCTTTATCCATCTTGTTGATTGCAACAACCAATGGGACTTCAGCGTCTTTCGCATGCTGAATGGCTTCTTCGGTTTGAGGCATCACACCATCGTCAGCCGCCACAACCAGAATAACGATATCTGTACTTTGTGCGCCGCGTGCACGCATAGCTGTAAATGCAGCATGACCAGGTGTGTCAATAAAACATATTTCTCCGTGGTCTGTATTTACTCTGTAGGCACCTATATGCTGGGTAATTCCGCCAGCTTCGCCATCAGCGACACCTGCTTTCCGGACGAAATCCAGCAAGGAAGTCTTACCGTGATCCACGTGACCCATCACGGTAACGACGGGCGCTCTCGTTTCTGCTTCACCTTCAAGCGCCATCTCTGCTTCAAGATTCTTTTCAATCGCATCCGCGTCCAACAGCTTAACTTCGTGACCTAGCTCTTCCACAACAAGCGTGGCAGTTTCCTGATCTATCGTTTGGTTAATATTCGCCATGACGCCGAGGTTCATCAATATTTTAATCACCTCAGCAGCTTTAACCGATGTTTTTTGCGAGAGCTGGGCTACGGTAATCGACTCTCCGAGTTCGACTTCCCGAGTAACATCCTCCGTTGGCGCCTGAAACTTGTGTTTTGGTCCTGAGGGACGCGCTGCTGGGCGTTTGGGTCTTGCAGAAGACAGCCCAAGTGTCGCACTTTCAGCTTTCGGATCAAGGTCAGCAGTTTCAGTCAGAATGCTGAGATCTTCTTCAACATCAAGAATATCTTTCGCCCGACGCTGCTTACCTGCATGCTTGGCTCTTTTCTTTTTCTTGTCATCGACATCATCAAGGTCACTGCGATCTCGCTTGTCCTTGCGGCTGCTAACCGACGTTTCCGTCGCCGCTTTCTCTACCGGCGTCACCGGTTTCTTGGCTTCTTCCTTTTTACGAAGTTCTTCTTCGGCTTTAGCTTTTTCCTGTTCGAGTTCTGCCGCGCGTTTCGCTGCATCTTCTTTCAGTTTTGCTTCTTCAGCTTCTTTTTCAGCATGGGCTGCTTTTCTCAGGGCTTCATCATCGACAACCTTGGTTACAGGCGCATCAACTACCGCTTCCTCAACCACAGGGGCCGGGGCTTCTGGCGCTTCTTCTGTCTCCGCTCGACGCACATAGGTTCTTTTCTTGCGAACCTCAACGTTGATGGTTCTTCCACGTCCTGCGCTACCCCCAGTTTTAAGGGTACTTAACGTTCGTCGTTTCAGCGTTATCTTCTTAGGAGACCCACTGGTTTCGCCGTGACTTTTCTTGATATGTGCCAACAACGTTTGCTTTTGAGACTCGGAAACCAATTCATCCGCTTTGCTTTGGGGCAGGCCAGCCTCTTGCATCTGCTGCAATAACCGATCAACCGGCGCACCCACAGTTTCCGCCAGCTGAGATACAGTTACATCTGCCATCTATATCTTCCTCTCTATTCCTCGTGATGGATTGAAAAAAGCATGAGGACTATTCCTCCTCGGCCTCTTCAAACCAGGGGGCACGTGCCGTCATAATTAACGCACCCGCCTTTTCTTCATCAAGATCTTCTATCTCAAGCAAATCGTCGACCGCCTGTTCTGCAAGATCTTCCATAGTAATAATGCCTATCTTCGCGAGTTGGAAGGCTAATCTTGTATCCATCCCTTCCATCTCTAACAGGTCCTGTGCCGGCTGCGCGCCATCAAGCTCTTCTTCACTGGCTAACTCCAGTGTCGTAAGTGCACTCTTTGCCCTGTTTCTTAACTCTTCCACAACGTCTTCGTCGAACCCTTCAATCGCAATCATTTCTTCGATTGGAACATACGCTATTTCTTCCAGCGCATTGAAGCCCTCTTCAACCAAGACAATTGCTACGTCCTCATCTACATCTAGCTGTTCCATGAACATTTCTATAATGGCGCCAGCTTCCTGATTATGTTTTTCCGAGGCTTCTTCCTCGGTCATAATATTCAAATCCCAACCGGTAAGTTCTGCTGCAAGACGCACATTCTGACCGCCGCGGCCAATAGCCTGCGCCAAGTTTTCTTCGTCAACGGCGATGTCCATGCTGCGGGTTTCTTCGTCAACTACAATCGACGCAACCTCAGCAGGCGCCATTGAGTTAATTGCCAGTTGAGCAATATTGTCATCCCACAAAACAATATCGATCCGTTCATTACCAAGCTCTCCGGAAACTGCCTGTACACGCGAACCACGCATGCCTACACAGGCGCCAACGGGGTCAATCCGACCGTCGTTAGTTTTCACCGCTATTTTCGCTCTTGAGCCAGCATCTCTGGCAGCACCCAGAATTTCTATCACGCCATCGGCAACTTCAGGCACCTCAATCTTAAAGAGTTCTACCAACACATCCGGTGAGGTACGAGACAACGCTAGTTGTGGACCTCGCGCTTCCGGCCTTACTTCTTTGAGTAATGCGCGCAAACGGTCATTCACCCGGAAGGTTTCTCGAGGAATCCAATCCTCTCGTAAAAGCACTGCTTCAGCGTTATTACCCAAATCTACAATCACAGCATCCCGAGTGACTTTCTTAACTTGTCCGTTCACCAACTCGCCAACTCTAGAACGGTATGCTTCAACTACTTGGGCGCGTTCTGCTTCACGTACCTTTTGAACGATAACTTGTTTTGCTGTCTGAGCTGCGATGCGACCGAATTCAACAGATTCAACTTGCTCTTCATGAAAGTCGCCTATCTGTAACGCAGGGTTAATCTCTTCCGCATCAGTAATATGATACTGGGCCGCCGGAAACTCAGGTTGATCATTGTCCCCAATGACTTCCCAACGTCTGAATGTTTCGTATTCACCCGTTGCAGTATCGATCACAACCCTTAGATCAACTTCTTCGGTGTATCTTTTCTTAGTAGCAGTTGCCAGCGCCAGTTCAAGTGCATCAATGATGACTTCTCTCGGCACGCCTTTCTCGTTAGAGACCGAATCCACTACTAATAATATTTCTTTGCTCATCTCACTGCCTCAATTTGACAACATAGTTCATTCAGCGCGATCCCTTTACCCGTCAGCCAAACTAGATTTCTGGTACTACATTTGCCCTATCAATCATCTCGTAGGGGAACAACGTCTCTTCTTCGCCCACCCTCAACACCACATCTTGCTCTTCTGTTCCTACTAACAAACCGGTAAAACGCTTCTTACCGTCAAAAGGCTTGTTCAACTTCAACTTCACCTGGAAGCCTTTCATTAGATCAAACTGTTCAAAAGTAAACAGTCGCCTGTCCATCCCCGGCGAAGACACTTCCAGTGTGTACTGCCCTTTCAGCGGTTCTTCAACGTCCAACAAACTACCGACCTGGCGACTGACACTGGCACAGTCATCTACATCAATTCCGTTTTCAGAATCGATAAAAACTTTTAGAACCGAGTAACGTCCCTGGGTAAGATATTCCAGCCCCCAGAGTTCAAAACCCATACCAGTCACAACCGGCTCTATCAAAGATCTTAGCTGTGCACTCAAACCCAAGTTCCAAAACAAAAAATGGGCACAAAGCCCATTCCATCTCGCAATATCTGCCCTCTCGCTCTTTTAAAGCTGGTCGGCCAAATCTCGCGTCCAATAAAAAGCCCCTAAAGAGGGGCTTCTCGAAAACTCAACTCGCTATGGCAACCATTTGTCACCCAAGCCCTTCTTGTTCGACTCTCTTGTTGTGGTAGTGAGCGCGACATTTAATTTCGCCACTCACACTCTGATACAGTTATCACCACAACAACTTTATCTATTTCTTAAGACTTTCCCTGTTGTGGTAGCGGGGGCAGGATTTGAACCTACGACCTACGGGTTATGAGCCCGTCGAGCTACCAGACTGCTCCACCCCGCATCAACAAGGGGCCGAATTATAGGGGGGAGACGCAGGTTGGTCAACAGAATAAATGAAAACGATTAAGATATCTTGGAAAGGGCCAAATCAACGACAAAAGCATTCAAAGCGCGGATTCAGTGGATTTGGGGTGTCGGCAATTAGGACTTAACGGGCCTTCTAGGGCGGAAACTGAAGATTTGATGCTGAAAAGAGGACGTGACGGTCCGGCGTCTCGGCCTCCACGGGAAGAGAGGGCTTGACGGTCCGGCGCTCCGGCCTCCACGGGCCAGCTGATGTAGGAACTAAAAAGTTTTTGGTGCCGAAGAGAGGACTTGAACCTCCACGAGCTAAAGCTCACTACCCCCTCAAGGTAGCGTGTCTACCAATTTCACCACTTCGGCATAAAAAACTACTGATCCTCCGGAATAATTGACTCCGAGGGACGATCAAGCTCAGGCATTTCTGACTCTGCTGGCTCAACCTGCTCAAGCGTGGGTAACAAAAAGTCTTCGCCGAGCGATTGCGGGGCCGTTTGCTCTATCGCCGCTGGAATACCAACATCTCTCGCGGCAGCCGATTTCGTTTTCGCGAAGTAGGCCAAACCGAAACTCGTCAGAAAAAACGCAATAGCTATGGCAGAGGTGCTTTTGCTTAGAAAATTGCCGGCACCTCCGCTACCAAATACAGTTGCTGACGCGCCGCTACCAAATCCTGAACCCATATCAGCGCCTTTACCGTGCTGAATTAGCACAAGCCCTATTATGGCCAGCGCTGCGAGTACGTGCAGTACCAGTATTATCGTTTCAACAATTTGTAAATCCATCATTCTATTATTACTCTTGTCTGTAACATCTTGGCTACTTTTATCCGCTGGCCCACATTCCTGCTCAACCCGCGGTGACTCGCTTATCTCGCTGCAGCTTCACAAATCGCTAGAAACGAGTCTGCATCAAGAGAGGCCCCGCCAACCAGTGCGCCATCAATATCTTCCATGGCAAATAGCGCCTTTGCGTTCTCCGGCTTCACACTACCACCATAAAGAATTCTAATTTTTTCTCCAACCCGCTCACTTTCTTCGGCCAGTCTTTTTCGAATCAGCATGTGCACCGCTTCTGCCTCTTCAGCCGTGGCACTTTTCCCTGTTCCAATCGCCCAAACCGGCTCGTATGCAACTATTGAGCGGCTAAAACCTTCTATTCCGACAATTTTAATCACTTCATTAACCTGTCGGAGGACAACTGACTCCGTCTCACCGGCTTCTCGTTCGGTAAGTGTTTCACCAACGCATAAAATGGGTACCAAACCACCATCGAGCGCTGCCATGCACTTAGCAGCAACTATTTCATCGGTTTCGCCAAACAATTCCCTGCGTTCCGAATGCCCGATTAGCGTATGACTGCAACCAACGTCGGCTAACATCGCTGCGCTGATTTCACCGGTGAAAGCGCCTGCTTTGTTCGATTCCAAATTTTGAGCTGACAACTCTACAACGCTTTGCTGAACCAGACCTGCGGCCATATCCATAAAAACGAAGGGTGGACAGACTATCCGGTCACAGCCCACGTCCTCATTCGCAGTGATTGCTAGCAACAAGGCTCGAACGCTCTCCCGTGAGCCGTTCATTTTCCAATTGCCGACGATCAAAGGTTTTCTCAAAATCTGATTCTCCCCCAAAAGCGGCGGCAAATCTTAACGGCTTTGAAAGGCGTTTTCAATAAAACTTCCTGACACCAGACCTTTAGCTTGCTTTCAATATTCACGCAATCGCGTTTTCCACCACCGCGGCAAGATCTCGCGCCAGATTATCTACCATGTGAGCATCCTCGCCTTCAACCATCACCCGAACGACTGGTTCTGTACCAGATGGTCTCAGAAGTACCCGACCTTTACCCGCCAAAGTTTCCTCTGTTTTAGCGACAGCAGCTTTCACCTCCTCTGTGTTGACTACAGCCTTATGGCATCGAACATTAATCATCTTTTGCGGAAACTTGGTCATCCTACCCTTTAATTCCTGGAGACTTTTGCCCGAATCAACGATCGCCTCCACAACACTCAGCGCTGACACGACGCCATCACCGGTACTTGTAAGATTCAGGCACAGCATGTGGCCAGATGATTCTCCTCCCAGTTGCCAGTTATTTGCCTGCAGCTCCGCAAGCACGTATCGATCGCCCACATCAGCACGAACAAACGGTATATCTTCATTCTTGAGGCAAAGTTCCAGTCCAAAATTGCTCATTAGCGTGCCTACAACCCCCCCTTGTAGGGTGCCTTTGTCCTTTTGGTGACCCGCAACAACCATTAGCAATTCATCGCCATCAACGATCTCGCCTTGATGGTCAGCCATAATCAACCGGTCGCCATCACCATCAAGCGCTATACCAAAGTCCGCGCGAGAATCGAGTACGGCTCGTTGCAGAGCGTGCGGTTCTGTCGATCCGACCAACTCATTGATGTTGAGTCCGTTTGGCTGAACCCCTATTGCGATCACTTCCGCTCCCAGTTCGCGGAAAACACTTGGAGCGATGTGATAGGTTGCCCCGTGCGCACAATCAACGACGATTCGTCTGCCTTTCAGATTCTCAGATGCCTTGTAACAACCTTTGCAGAACTCGATATATCTACCTGCAGCATCGTTAATTCTTGAAACTTTGCCTATCTGGTCGGACGCAACAACTTCCATCGGTTGGTCTAACATCTCTTCGATTGCATGTTCTATCTCATCATCGAGCTTTTCGCCGATTCCGGAGAAAAATTTAATTCCATTGTCGTAATAAGGATTATGGGAAGCGCTGATGACAATCCCGGCTTGCGCGTTGAATGTTCGAGTCAGGTAGGCAATCGCCGGCGTCGGCATTGGGCCGAGTAGAGAAACATCGACACCGGCCGAGACCAGACCAGCCTCCAGCGCCGACTCTAGCATGTAACCAGATATTCTCGTGTCTTTCCCAATGAGTATGTGTCCTTTCCCAGCGTTGGAAAAAACCTTACCAGCGGCCCAACCCAGCCGCAGCATAAATTCGGGGGTTATCGGTGCTTCCCCTACCTTTCCACGTATTCCGTCTGTCCCAAAATATCTTTTTTTCATCACACGATTTCTTTCTTAAGTAGAGAATTTTATGGTGGTGCTGAGAAATTATCAGAGGTCCACTGACGCCAGACTGTGGTCTGGCGACAGGACGGGGGGAAGCATACTACAAATAGCGAATGGGCAATTAGGCGATTATAGATAAAAGGTAGACTAATGCTCGCTAGCGGGGCCGCCCACGGCGCCGCCTGCCACTGAGCCGGCATCTATTTCTTTACCGCCTTTCGGCTTTGGATCATCCGAATCGTTCCAATCGCCTGGAGGCTGGGGTTTTCGGCCTGACATAATATCCTCGATTTGCGCCGCATCGATCGTTTCATACTCGAGTAGGGCTTCTGTCATCATATCGAGCTTGTCTCTATTATCCTCGAGGATTTTCTTCGCTGTCTGGTAGCAGTCGTCAATGATACCCCGGACCTCGGCGTCTATCTGCTTCGCAGTCTCGTCGGACACTTGCGAGTGCGCCGAGCCTGCTGTCTTGCCAAGAAAGACCTCTTCGTGTTCCTCGTCGTACATCAGAGGGCCAAGCTTGTCTGATAGACCCCACTTGGTCACCATTGCCCTCGCCATTTTCGTTGCACGTTCGATATCGTTAGACGCACCGGTGGTGATTCCATCAGGGCCCAGCGTGAGCTCTTCCGCTATTCTCCCGCCAAACAATGAACAAATCTGGCTGGTGATCATTCGCTTGCTCATGGAATAACGATCCTCTTCGGGAAGATACATCGTTACACCGAGTGCCCTTCCTCTAGGAATAATGGTGACCTTGTACGTCGGATCGTGCTCCGGCACCAAGTAACCAACAATACAGTGACCTGACTCGTGATATGCTGTATTTCTCTTTTCCTTATCAGACATCACCATGCTCTTGCGCTCTGCGCCCATCATGATTTTGTCCTTTGCCTGTTCAAACTGCTCCATGCCAACTGTCCTGCTGTTCTGCCTTGCAGCAAATAAAGCAGCCTCATTTACAAGATTAGCGAGATCAGCCCCGGAAAAACCCGGTGTTCCCCTGGCAATATAAGAGGGCTCTACGTCAGCTCCCAGCGGAACTTTCCGCATGTGTACCTTCAGGATCTGCTCCCTACCTCTAATGTCAGGCAATCCGACGACGACCTGTCGGTCGAATCTGCCTGGTCGGAGCAACGCCGGATCAAGCACGTCAGGCCTATTAGTGGCAGCGATCACAATGATACCGTCGTTTCCATCAAAACCGTCCATCTCAACAAGCAGCTGATTGAGCGTCTGTTCACGTTCGTCGTGACCACCACCAAGTCCTGCTCCACGATGCCGGCCCACAGCGTCAATTTCGTCGATGAAGATGATACAAGGAGACTGTTTCTTCGCCTGCTCAAACATGTCCCTGACCCGAGAAGCACCGACACCGACAAACATCTCTACAAAGTCTGAACCGGAGATTGAGAAGAACGGCACCTTGGCCTCTCCTGCAATTGCTTTAGCCAACAGCGTTTTACCTGTACCTGGCTGTCCTACCATCAAAATACCGCGTGGAATTCTGCCACCCAATTTTTGGAATTTTGAGGGATCCTGCAAAAACTCGACAAGCTCTTGCACATCTTCTTTCGCTTCATCAACACCCGCAACGTCGGCAAATGTTGTCTTAATCTGATCTTCACCCAGTAACTTTGCTTTGCTTTTACCGAATGAAAGGGGCCCACCTTTACCGCCGGCCCCGCCTTGCATTTGGCGCATGAAAAACATGAAAACCGCGATGATCACCAAAATAGGGAAACTGGCGACGAGTAATTGCGTCCAGATGCTCTGCGTTTCAGGTCTCGCGCCTCTAAAATCGACATTATGTTCGACCATATCGTCGATCAATGCCTTGTCGACAACCTGTGGCTGGATCGCCTCGAAACGCTCTCCATCGTAACGCTCGCCACGAATGACAAGTCCCTCGATATCAACATTGCGCACCTGATTTTGAGTCACCATTTCCAAGAAGTCTGAATAAGTCACTTCCTCAGGTCCCTGAGCAACACTGAATTTGTTAAAGACCATTAACAGTACTGCGGCTATGATCAACCAGAGCAGCAGGTTTTTACCCATGTCATTCAACGGATTTTCCTCTTCACAGCGCTCATTTCCTTTGGCGGGAGAGCTACTTTACTATAGTTCATTTAGGACACCAAACCGTCTGAAATGCCACTTCAGGCGTTTTGTGCCATTGTTTATACGCTGGTCTCATCCAAAGCGGTTTCTTTTATGCTCTAGACCAATAATGTAAATTTCCCGGGACCTATCGCGAGATGCCTTTGGCTTAAAATTAGAGACCCGTTTAAAACGATCACGGAACTCATCTCTCAGGCTCTCGATGCCTGCCCCCTCAAAGCATTTTGCCACGAAGCTACCGCCTTTTTTCAAGACGGTGTCGGAAAATTCTAAAGCGAGTTCTATCAAGTACACCGCTTTCGGCTGATCGATATCACTCATACCACTAAGATTGGGGGCCATATCGGATAAAACAAGGTCTACTGGTCTGTCTTCGAGCGCTGAAAGCAATTGCTCGAGCGGTTCGTTTTCAGTGAAATCACCCTGGATAAAGCTCGCACCAGCGACCGGCTCGATTTCAAGCAGATCGAGCCCGACCACTTTACCCTTTGCGCCAACAGTTTTTACCGCAACCTGCAGCCAACCCCCTGGCGCAGCGCCGAGATCGACAACCACAGAGTCTGATTTCAATAAATTATATTTTTCGTTAATTTCCAGTAACTTATAGCTCGCTCTAGAACGATACCCAGCCTGACGAGCGAGTTTTACATACTTGTCATCCTCGTGCTCTTTTAACCATTGGCCACTCGATTTAGATTTTTTCATACCTGCCTTAATGCTCCGGTACCCGCTCTATTGATGCTTGATTGTGCAGGACAACATTCATTTGTCGATTTGGGTTCCGATCTCGGGTAGAATCGCCGCCCTTCTCATTTCCGGATATACATAGTTATGACAAAAGCGGCAGATAAGAAAAAATTCCGCGCTATCGGCCATCATCTGAAACCGATCGTCACTGTTGCCGGAAATGGTCTGAGCGAAAGCGTGATGTCTGAAATTAGCAGGGCACTCACCGACCACGAATTGATTAAGGTCAAGGTACTTGCAGAAGATCGCTCTGACAGAAAAACGCTGATCCAGACGATTAATGAGGCGAATCAATCAGAGATCATTCAAACCATTGGCAATATGGCATTGTTGTATAGAGCTGCCGAGAAACCCAATCCTGCGCTTTCAAACATCCTCAGGTCTGGTTTACTCTGACCTGCGAGCGAAATGTTTTGCTAGATGTGTTCTACGTCGCAGATCTCGTACTCAATATCACCATTCGGTGCTTTCACTATTGCCACATCGTCGATTGACTTGCCCACAAGTGCCCGTGCAATAGGCGAGTAAACCGATATTTTACCAATTTTTATGTCTGCCTCATCATCCCCAACAATCTGATAAGTCACTTCTTCGTCAGTATCAACATTTAGCAGTTTTACCGTGGTGCCAAAAATCACTTTGCCCGAGCGCGGAATGGCCGTTACATCAATCACCTGAGAGTTAGAGAGTTTGCCGCCTATTTCGACAATGCGGCCTTCAATAAACCCCTGTTCTTCCTTGGCGTACTGATACTCTGCATTCTCTCGCAGGTCTCCTTGCGCACGCGCTTCAGCGATAGCCGCAACAATCCGCGGTCGCTCAACCTGTTTAAGATGATCCAACTCTTTTCGTAAAGCCGCTTCACCCCTGACGGTCATGGGTATTTTGTCCATAACTAACCTAAATTCAATTGATTTGATCTTTAACTAGTGAGTGTCGATAAGTCTCCGCGATTTATTAAGTACGTTATCACGTTTACAATCGACCTTGCGACTCTAGACTACAGATCAACCTGACTGATTTTTTGCCAGATTCCTCTTATGCAGATCCTGAAGTCTGTGAACCGACAATTTGCCACCATGTCCCAAGGCATCCATATAGGCTTTGGCACCCGCCAGCGTCGTCGCATTATATACCTTATGTTGAAGCGCTGTTTTTCTGATAGCCGATGAATCGTCAATTGCCGTCTTGCCTTCAGTCGTATTTACGATAAAGCTGATCTCATCATTCTTCAGCATATCAACCACGTGAGGTCTACCTTCCTGGTACTTATTGATCAAATCGACGTCAATATTCTTGGACTTGAGAAATTTTGCCGTGCCACGGGTCGCTACCAACGTAAATCCAAATTCAAGCAAGTCTTCGGCAACCTCGACCAGACCAGGCTTGTCGACATCACGAACGCTCAAAAAGGCCCGTCCTGAGCTGGGTAGTAAATCCCCCGCCGCAATCTGGGACTTGCTATACGCCTCGCTAAAAGTTTCAGCAACGCCCATTACTTCCCCGGTGGATTTCATTTCTGGTCCCAGTATTGGGTCAACCCCCTGAAATTTACCAAACGGGAACACGGCTTCCTTCACACTAAAGAAATCGGGCATAATTTCTTCGGTGTAGCCTTGCTCTTCCAGCGTTGTTCCAGCCATACATCTAGCGGCGACCTTAGCGAGCGATCGTCCGATACACTTGGAAACGAAAGGAACAGTTCTTGATGCACGGGGGTTCACCTCGATCACGTAGATCTCATCCTGCTGAACCGCTAACTGCACGTTCATCAAACCAACAACATGCAACTCCACTGCCATGGCTTTCACCTGGGCGCGCATCCTGTCCAAGATTTCGTCACTAAGACTATAGGGTGGCAGCGAACAAGCTGAGTCGCCGGAATGAATACCCGCTTGCTCAACATGTTGCATTACGGCGCCCACGACAACATGCTGCCCATCACTCACCACATCAACATCAACTTCAATCGCCTGATCAAGAAATCGATCAAGCAGAACAGGCGACCGGTCAGAAAGCTGCACTGCCTCTTTCAGATAAGTTCTTAGTTCAGCTTCCTGGTAAACAATTTCCATTGCGCGTCCACCCAAAACGTAGGACGGACGAACCACAAGTGGGTAGCCAATCTGATTGGCCGCGAGCAAACCTTCTTCCAACGTTCTAACGGTTTGATTAGGTGGTTGTAGCAATCCCAGCTTTTCGATGACTTGCTGAAATCTTTCACGATCTTCGGCACGGTCAATTGCATCAGGTGAAGTGCCTATGATTGGCACTCCAGCCTGTTTCAGCGCTTCCGCGAGCTTAAGCGGTGTCTGGCCACCAAACTGAACAATCACGCCTTTGGGCTTCTCCAGCTCGACTACAGACAAAACGTCTTCCAGCGTCAACGGCTCAAAATAGAGCCTATCTGATGTATCGAAATCCGTGGAAACTGTCTCGGGGTTACAGTTCACCATAATAGTCTCGTAACCATCTTCACGCATCGCCAAAGCTGCGTGAACGCAGCAATAGTCAAATTCAATTCCCTGCCCAATTCTGTTGGGCCCGCCGCCAAGCACCATGATCTTTTCTCTATCCGAGGGCCTTGATTCACACTCATCTTCATAAGTTGAATACATATAAGCCGTAGAAGAGGGGAATTCACCCGCGCAGGTATCAACCCTTCGATAGACTGGCGTCACTCCTAGTTCAATTCTTCGCTGTCGAAACTTTGCTTCGTCAACATTGAGCAACTCAGCCAAACGGGAATCAGAAAAACCCTTTTGCTTCAGTCTGAACATGGTGTCCGGATTGAATACATCGAGTGTTAAACCCTTGACGGCGGATTCTTCTGACATGAGATCCTTGATTTGTACCAGAAACCAGGGATCGATGCCTGTCAATTCAAAGATGTCATCTGTATCAAAGCCGTAGCGAATTGCGTCGGCCAAATATCTAATTCTGTCCGCACCAACAACTCGAAGCTCGCGCCTTAGCCTTGCATCAACATCCGCGCTAGCAAGATCGATAATCGGAGACAATCCATTGATGTCAACCTCGAGTCCTCGCAGCGCTTTTTGCAGCGACTCCTGAAAAGTTCGGCCAATCGCCATCACTTCCCCAACTGACTTCATCTGAGTCGTCAAAAAATTATCTGCTTGGGGAAACTTTTCAAACGTGAAGCGTGGAATCTTGGTAACAATATAATCGATCGAAGGCTCAAACGAAGCCGGAATTAATCCCCCAGTTATCTCGTTAGACAACTCATCAAGGGTATAGCCAATGGCGAGTTTTGCTGCCACTCTGGCGATTGGAAAACCAGTGGCTTTTGATGCCAGAGCAGATGACCTCGAAACCCTCGGGTTCATCTCAATAATGACCAGTCGTCCAGTCTTGGGATCTACACCAAATTGCACGTTCGAGCCACCCGTTTCTACACCTATGACCCGCAGCACAGCAACCGCGGCGTTTCTCATGACCTGAAATTCCTTGTCGGTCAGGGTTTGCGCCGGCGCGACGGTAATGGAGTCGCCGGTATGGATACCCATAGGGTCAAAATTTTCAATCGAACAAACGATGATGCAATTATCATTTTTGTCCCGGACAACCTCCATTTCATATTCTTTCCAACCAAGCAAAGACTCATCGATAAGCAATTCGTTGGTTGGTGAAAGATCGAGGCCCCGAGTACAAATCTCTACAAAATCTTCCTGATTATAAGCGACACCGCCACCGGAACCGCCCATTGTGAAAGAAGGCCTGATGACGCAAGGAAAACCTAATTGTGCTTGAACCTGCTGAGCTTCTTCCAGGGAGTGGGCAAAAGCAGAACGGGGTGTTTCAAGCCCGATCTCTTTCATGGCCACATCAAATTTTTGCCTATCTTCTGCCTTATCTATTGCCTCTTTGGTCGCTCCGATTAGCTCCACGTTGAACTTTTCAAGCACGCCTTCTCTTGCCAGATCGAGCGCACAGTTCAGCCCTGTCTGCCCACCCATGGTAGGCAGCAGAACGTCAGGCCGCTCTTTCTCAATGATCGCTGCCACGCTTTGCCAATTAACAGGCTCAATATAGGTCGCATCAGCCATTGTTGGGTCGGTCATTATTGTTGCGGGATTCGAATTAACCAAGATGACTCGATAGCCCTCTTCCTGCAATGCTTTACAGGCCTGGGCACCTGAGTAATCAAATTCACAAGCCTGACCAATAACAATTGGACCTGCACCAATAATGAGTACGCTTTTTATATCTGTTCTTTTTGGCATCTGTGCTCGTTGTAAACTATTTTAGATTAGTGGTTGAGGCAATTGACCTAAGCGACGGCTTTTCTGGCGGACATCATGTCAATAAACCGGCGAAACAAAGGCGCAGCATCGTGCGGCCCCGGACTCGCCTCGGGATGTCCTTGAAAACCGAAGGCCGCTCTATCAACCAATTCAATGCCCTGCAGAGAATCGTCAAATAGCGAGCGATGGGTCACCGTAACAGCATCGGTCAGGCTAGTATCATCAATACAAAACCCGTGGTTCTGGGAACTAATCAGCACATTGCCAACAGCCAGATTCTTCACCGGATGGTTAGCACCGTGATGCCCATGCCCCATCTTCTTGGTTCTTAGACCGGCCGCCAGCGCTAGTAGCTGCAAACCTAGGCAAATGCCAAAGACCGGTATCTCGGTTTTCAAAATTTCTTTGATGGCGTTAATCGCATAATCGCAAGGATCAGGGTCACCAGGACCGTTCGATAAAAACACGCCATCTGGATTTAGGGCGAGCACATCGGCCGCGGGCGTCTCGGCCGGCACGACTGTCAAACGACAACCGAGCTGCGCCAGAATCCGTAGAATATTTCTCTTGACTCCAAAATCGTAAGCGACAACGTGATAGTCAAACTCAGTGAGATCAGAATATCCCTTACCCATTTCCCAGACACCCTGGGTCCAGTGGTAAGTAGCGCCGGTGCTGACGACCCGGGCAAGGTCCATTCCTTGCAGACCAGGGAATGCTTTTGCTGCGTCGATAGTACTTTCAGCAGCATCTTTACTTAAATCAGCACCACAGATAATGGCACCCTTTAATGATCCTTCATCTCTCAACAGACCCGTGAGCTTTCTGGTATCAATACCCGCGATGGCGACTACGTTGCGGGACCGGAGATAGTCTTCCAGGCTTGTTTCGCTTCGCCAGTTACTTTGCGTCAGGGGAAGGTCGCGAATAATCAGTCCCTTCGCCCAGACATTGTCGGATTCTTCATCCTCCGATGTGACACCGGTATTACCGATGTGCGGATGCGTCAAGGTCACAATTTGCTCTGCGTAGGAGGGGTCAGTCAGGATTTCCTGATAGCCAGACATCGAGGTATTAAAAACGACTTCACCAACTGACTGGCCATCAATTCCTATGGCGATACCCTCAAATGTGGTGCCGTTTTCAAGGGCGAGAATGGCTCTGCGAGTCAAGTTGGCGTCTCCAATAAGTAAATTAAACAATCAGACCGGGCGTTAGGTCAGTGCCTTGGTACCAGTTCCCTCACAAACACCTCAATAGCTGCTTAACTTAATTTCAGTTTCGCGTTCTTAATAACATTCGACTATTTCAGGTCAGGAACAAACTACGGGTCGAAAAAAAGCGAGAAGGAATCGCTTCCGTCTCGCTCTTTTAAACAATCGTCGTATTATCATACTGGAATCGTATTCTATGTGAACATGCGAATAGATGCCACATCTTTACAATCTCTTTTGTCCAAGACAGCTTTATTTGAGCCCTAAAACGTCCTGCATATCAAACATTCCGACAGACTTGTCTTCTAGCCAAAGTGCAGCACGCACGGCCCCAGTGGCAAAGTTCATTCTGCTCATGGCCCGGTGGGTAATTTCAATGCGTTCGCCAGCGCCGACGAACATGACGGTGTGCTCACCGACAATATCCCCCGCGCGAATCGAGTTGTAATTGAGCTGATCGTCATGGCCGTTACGGGACAGCGAGTCTTGAACGATCTCGCCCATACGCAGGGCAGTGCCAGAAGGGGCATCAATTTTTTGCTTGTGATGCGCTTCAGTAATATCAATCTCGACATCTCCACCAAGAATTTCCGCGGCGACGCCGAGGAGGTGAAAAGCTGCATTGACGCCAATACTGAAATTGGGCGCAAAAACCAGTGCGTGAGACTTACCGAAGGTTTGCAAATGCTCTAACTGCTCGGAAGTAAAACCCGTTGTACCCACAACCATTTTCTTATTTGCGCGCGCGCAAATTTCCAAGTGTTTGAGTGTTGCTTGCGGTGTCGTGAAGTCTATGACCACATCACATTGATCGATGACAGCAGCGAGGTCATCGACTAACAAGACCCCTAAAGCACCTACTCCCGCAAAGGCGCCAGCGTCAACAGATCCCGCCCCCTCATCTCCAGGTCTGACAGAGGCAGCTATCAATGTCGCCTTTTCATTGGCACTTACCGCTGCAATGAGTACCTTACCCATGCGTCCGGCGGCACCTACAACGGCGATTTTGGTCATAATGTCTCGCGCTAGTCAGTGAGTGTATCGATAAATTTTTTCACGCCATCTAACCAAGTTGACTGCCGTGGTGATTGCTTGTCGCTTGACTCACCCGCAAATTCCCTCAACAGGTCTTTTTGATTACGCGACAGATTAACCGGCGTTTCAAGCGTCACTCTACAGTAGAGGTCACCAATACCGCCACCCCTAACCTGAGTGACATTGACGCCCTTACCCCGCAGACGAAATAATTTGCCGGTTTGAGTCTCCGGCGGGATTTTCAAGTTGACCCGTCCATCAAGCGTGGGCACTTCAAGCTCACCGCCCAATGCTGCATCGACGAAGCTTATCGGCACATCACAATACAGGTTCTCGCCTTCACGAGTGAATATTCTGTGGTCCCGAACATTGATTTGAACATACAAATCACCTGCGGGCCCACCATTTGCACCAGCTTCACCCTGTCCGGCAAGGCGGATTCGATCGCCTGTGTCCACGCCCGGTGGGACTTTAACCGACAACGTTTTCTGCTCTTCGGTTCTGCCCTGACCACGACACTTTGTACATGGATCAGTGATCATTTTCCCGGTGCCTCGACAACGGGGACAGGTTTGCTGAATAGAGAAAAAGCCCTGCCTAGCAGTGACCTGACCCATACCGGCGCACTGAACACATTCGGTTGGGGCACTGCCTTTTTTAGCGCCTGACCCTAGGCATTCGTTACATTCAACCTGAGTGGGGATTTTGATCTTGGGGTTGGTGCCTTTAACAGCAGCTTCGAGATCAAGATCAAGAATATATTTGAGATCAGAGCCTCGGTGGACTTGGCTTCTACCACCACGACCACCGCCACCGCTAAATATATCGCCGAAAACATCTTCGAAAATCGACCCAAAGTTACCATTACCGCCGCCGAAACCACCGCCCATATTACCTTCGAGCCCAGCGTGACCGAACTGGTCATAGGCTGATTTCTTCTCGGCATCCATCAATACTTCAGCGGCTTCGCTTGCCTCTTTAAACTTCTCTTCGGCTTTAGCGTCGTCAGGGTTGCGGTCAGGATGGTGTTTCATCGCCAATCGACGATACGCTTTCTTTATCTCCTGCTCTGAGGAATCCCGGGATACACCGAGCACTTCGTAATAGTCTCTTTTATTCGCCATTTTTCTTCGAACATTCCTATAGCTCGGGGCGCGGATTATCCGCTATGTCAGCGCTGTGAGCGCACATCATGCCCGTTTCCGAGCATGATCTGTTACTTTTCGTCTTTAACTTCTTCGAACTCGGCATCGACCGCATCAGGATCACCGCCGGCATCACCACTCATGTCTGGTCCCGCACCTTCAGGTCCGGCACCTGCTTCCTGTGCCTGTTCAGCATACATACGCTGAGCCAACTCAGACGACGCTTCTGTAAGCGCCAGTGTCTTTGCCTCAATCGCTTCCTTGTCATCACCTTTCAGCGCTTCTTCAAGTTCACCTGCCGCCGTTTCAATGGCGGCTTTCTCTTCTTCAGAGGCTTTATCTCCGGCCTCCTCAAGTGTCTTTCGTGTCGCATGCAACATGCCATCGCCCTGATTACGCGCAGTAATCAATTCTTCGAACTTAAGATCATCCTCAGCATGCGCTTCGGCGTCCCGAACCATCTGATCGATCTCTTCGTCCGAAAGCCCAGAAGAAGCCTTGATGACAATCGACTGCTCCTTGCCCGTTGCTTTGTCCTTGGCTGACACATTCAGGATACCGTTTGCATCAAGATCGAAACTCACCTCAATCTGTGGTGTCCCTCTTGGCGCGGGTGGAATGTCTGCCAGATCAAACCGGCCCAAAGATTTATTTTGGGTCGCTTGTTTACGCTCGCCCTGAACCACGTGAATGGTTACCGCCGGCTGATTGTCATCTGCTGTTGAGAAAACCTGCGATTTCTTGGTTGGAATCGTGGTGTTTTTCTCAATCAACGGGCTCATAACACCACCCATGGTCTCAATACCCAGAGATAGCGGCGTGACATCCAGCAGCAATACATCGGTCACATCACCAGCCAATACCGCCGCTTGAATTGACGCGCCCATCGCTACTGCTTCGTCAGGGTTGACGTCTTTTCGCGGGTCTTTGCCGAAAAACTCTTTAACTTTCTTCTGAACCAAAGGCATGCGCGTTTGACCACCGACAAGGATGATATCGTTAACTTCAGATACACCCAATCCAGCATCTTTCAGCGCGACTCGCAGAGGCTCGATGGTTCGGTCGACGAGATCTTCAACCAACGACTCGAGTTTTGCCTGTGTGATTTTGATCACCAAGTGCTTCGGCCCAGAGGCGTCAGCCGTGATGTAGGGCAAATTAACTTCTGTTTGTTGACTGGTGGACAGCTCAATCTTTGCTTTCTCAGCGGCTTCTTTCAATCTTTGCAGCGCTAAGGGGTCGTTATGGAGGTCCATACCTTCCTGCTGCTTGAACTCATCAGCAAGATAGTCGATCAACCGCAGGTCAAAATCTTCCCCGCCTAGGAATGTATCCCCGTTTGTGGACAACACTTCAAATTGCTTCTCGCCGTCTACATCTGCGATTTCAATAATCGAGATATCAAATGTACCACCACCCAAGTCATAAACAGCAATTGTCGAATCGCCAACAGACTTATCCATGCCGTAGGCCAATGCTGCTGCGGTTGGCTCATTGATTATTCGCTTAACCTCTAGACCAGCAATCCTACCCGCGTCTTTTGTCGCCTGACGCTGAGAATCGTTGAAATACGCCGGCACGGTAATCACAGCTTCTGTGACCTCCTCACCAAGATAGTCCTCGGCCGTCTTCTTCATCTTGCCCAACACCTGAGCTGACACCTGAGGCGGTGCCATTTTCTGCTCCTTCACCTCAACCCAAGCATCACTGTTATCAGCTTTAACGATGCTGTAAGGCACCATTTTTATGTCGCGCTGGACAACTTCATCGTCGAATTGACGGCCAATCAGCCGTTTGACTGCGAACAGCGTGTTCTGGGGGTTCGTGACAGACTGCCGTTTCGCTGACTGGCCGACCAACACTTCATCATCATCGGCATAGCCTATGATCGACGGAGTCGTTCTGTCACCTTCAGCATTTTCAATGATCTTAGAGCTTGTTCCTTCCATCACAGCAACACAGGAATTTGTTGTGCCCAGATCGATTCCGATTATCTTACCCATCTCAATTCTCCACTTTTCACTGCCCGCAAAACGGGCTTAATTTTTGACCAGACTTGCCAGCAGTCATTGGCTTGCCTTGCGTACTGGTTACCTATATTGGATTTACCGAAAAAAATTCAAGATGCGAATTGTTGACTTTTTCAGTAAGTTTTTACTTTTCTATACGGTCTCATCAATCGAAGGCGAAACACCTTTCGAAACCATTACCATCGCTGGTCGGACCAACCGCCCGTTTAACTGATACCCCTTTTGGATCACAGCAACGACAGAGTTGGGTTCCATGTCGGGGTTCTCAACCATCGACATCGCCTGATGCAGATTAGGATCAAACGGTTCGCCATGGGGATCTACCACCGCAACATTCTCTTTGCCGAGGGTGTCAAGAAACATTTTGTGGCACAGCCCTACGCCATCGAGCACGGCCTTGGCGGAGTGATCTTGATCGAGGTCTTTTACTAATTCGGATGACTCGAGTGCTTTTTCAAGACTATCTATGACTGGCAACAGGTTTTGTATCAGCTTCTCGGCACCAAATTTGTGCGCATGCTCCACATCTTTTGCTGCTCTCCTTCGCACATTTTGCATTTCAGCTTCTGCGCGAAGTGCCGCATCTCTGAATTTGGCAGACTCTTCCCTCGCATTTTCGGCATCTTTGAACAACTCAGCTTTCGACATATCGGCGAGCTCGACCGCCTCTTCAGGGGCTTCAGCTGCTTCCGATGAGTCGGCTTCGCTGGCCGCCTCTTCTAACGCCTCACTGTCTACTTCGGCGTCTATTATTACTTCTTCTTCTGCGTTGATCGCAGATTCATTTTCGTTCTTAGGATTACTCATCCCCAGGCTCCATGTTTCAAGGTCTGAAGTTTCCCATATATGGGGATAGGCCCTACAGGATTCAAGGGGATCCAGAGATTCTGATCGGATTAAGAAGTTTCCGTGACTATAGGCTTTATTTTCAAGCGAGAATTGAGGGGATCAGTTCCTCGTTTGACTCGTACCGAGCGCCGCACTGAGTATCCTAGCGGTAGCGTCGACAATGGGAATGATTCTGTTATAGGCCATGCGCGTTGGACCAATCACACCCAATACGCCCACCAGTTCCCCCTCTACCTGGTAAGGTGAAGTGACGAGGCTACATTCATCCAACAGCTCGTAACCAGACTCTTCACCGATAAATAGCTGAATACCTTCTGACTCCATACATCGATCAAGCAAATGCAGAATATCACCTTTAAGCGAAAAAGCCCTGAACATGTTCCGGATGTCCTCGAGGGCCTGTCCATTCGAGGCTTCGACCAGGTTTTCCTGCCCGGCGATCACATAGTCGCTTTTTGAGTCCGGCTCGAGAGCTTTTTCGGCCATTTCAAGCGTCGTCATCATCAAGCCGTTCATGCTTTCACGGTCAGACTTCATAGAAGAGATAATTTGATCGCGGATCCTCGTGATCGATTTGCCCGTGTATGCCTGGTTAATGAAATTTGATGCCTCTTTGAGCTCAATTTCGCTGTACTCTTTCGTCGTATAGATGATCCGATTTTGAACCTCGTGATCATCGAGCACCAATATGACCAGCACGCGATTGTCGTTTAACGGCAGAAACTCAACGTGCCGCAACAACGTCTGATCACGGCGAGGAATTGTCACCAGACCGGCCATCTGAGAAACCTCGGAAAGAATACTTGACGCAGATTCAACCAATTCATGCGCGGACATATCCGGGTCGAGCTGGTCGCTCAGACGCTGGATCTCCAACTGCGCCATGGGCTCAACTTGAATGAGGCTGTCAACAAAAAACCGATAGCCAAGCGGTGTTGGGACTCTGCCCGCGGATTTGTGAGGAGAGGTCACAAATCCGCGCTCTTCTAGGTCAGCCATGACATTGCGCACCGTCGCTGAACTGACATTAATCTCTGAAAATTCGGCGAGGGACTTTGACCCGATAGGGCTCCCCTCCGCGACATAACGTTCGACAAGGTTTTTGAATAGCATTTGAGCCTTTTCGCTAACTTCACTCTCGCGGTTCATCTCTACCTACTCAACCAACCAATTATGAAGTGAATATAACCAAGCCTTATCTCATTCATCAAGCATCGATTAAAATTAACGTGTTTTAGTGCAATTTGGAAACAGGGTCATTGCAGTGAAGTGCCCGAGTAACGTTTAATTAGCCGATGCTAATTTACCTGAAAGTTCAGAACTTCGCGCTTGTGAACCAGCTGGAGCTTGATTTCGATAGTGGCATGAGCGTCATCAGCGGAGAAACCGGTGCAGGCAAGTCCATCATACTGGATGCGCTTGGGCTGTGCTTGGGGGATCGTGCCGATGTTGGCTTTATCGGCAGCCATGCAGAAAAGGCTGAGATTCATGCAACCTTTGAACTGGGGCCTCGCCAAGTTAGCGGCAAAAAACAGCAAAAGTCTGAAAATGATCAGGTGATAGACTGGTTACAAAAACGCGACTTACTCACCGACGACGCGGAATGTATTCTTCGCCGGGTGATTGGCAAAGATGGGCGTTCGCGGGGCTTTATTAACGGCGCGCCCAGCACTGTTGCTGATATGAAGGCGCTCGGTGAAATGTTAATCGATATACACTCTCAGCACGAACATCAATCGCTGCTGAAAAAAGACACCCATCGTCGGCTACTCGATGACTTTGGCAACTTGACCACACAGGCGCAGTCCGTCACAAGCCTTGCCCGCCAATACCAGATCACGTTCGAGAAACTTAAGGAAATCACCTCCGCCAGTGAAGAGCGGGCGGCGCAATTTCAACTGCTGTCGTATCAGGTGCTCGAACTGAACGAACTGGCGATAGAAGCTGATGAACATGTCTTGCTGGAACAGGAGCAAAAACGGTTAAACAGCGCAGAAACGATCCTCACGAATTGTCATAGCGCTGCCGAAATTTGCAGCGGCAGCAACGATAACGGCGGCAACATTCGTGATCAACTAGCGCATGCCATCGCCCTGCTATCCCGCGCAGATCTTCCCGACCTGCAACCAATTATCGAACTTTTTTCAAGCGGCCAAATTCAACTTGAAGAGGCTATCGCCGACCTCGCACGTTTTACAGAGACATTTGAAGCGGATCCAGCGCGCCTGCAAGTCGTTGAGGCGCGCCTGAGCGAAATTTACGAAACCGCGAGAAAACACAGAATACAACCAGTCGAAATCCCCGATTTTCACCAAAGGATTGCTGCTGAACTCGACGCGATTAGCCATTCTGAAGCGGATATTTCTGCGTTAACCGCAAGTCTTGCGGAACAAAAGTCCGCCTACGACAAAGAAGCTTTGAAACTCAGCAAATCGCGAACCCAAGCAGCCCGGGCATTGGAAACCGCAGTTGATAAACAACTTGCGAAGCTTGGCATGAACGGCGCTACTTTTAAAATTGATCTAAAACTGCGGGATACCGCCACGCCCTCTGTCAGGGGTCTTGAAGAGATCGAATTCCTCATCAGCACAAATCCCGGGCAACCGCCCAGATCACTTAACAAAGTTGCCTCTGGCGGAGAGCTGTCGCGCATCAGTCTCGCCATTCAGGTTGTCACTGCAGACACATCGCAAGTGCCTACGCTGATTTTTGATGAGGTCGATGTGGGTATTGGAGGTGCGGTTGCTGAAGTCGTCGGCAGCTTATTGAGACAGCTGGGGAAGAAAGCGCAGATCGTGTGCGTCACGCACCTACCGCAGGTCGCGTCCCAAGGCCACCACCACTATCTGGTCGCCAAGGCAGGCACAAAAAAGCAAGTAACAACCGACATCGTTGCTTTGAACAAAACATCGAGAATCGAGGAAATTGCAAGGATGCTTGGTGGTATCGACCTGACCCAGCAGTCGATGGCTCATGCGAAGGAAATGTTTGAGCTCGCCCAGATCGAAAACTAAGCAAAGCTGCGTTTTGGGGCTATCGGCATTCTGTGCAGAGGCCGTACATATTTAGGTTGTGGTCTGTGAGTTCAAACCCAAGCTTTTCCGCAACGACTTTTTGCCTCGCCTCGATTTCTTCATCATGGAACTCTTCTACCCTGCCACACTTCACACAAACAACATGATCGTGGTGATTATCGGAAGATAACTCAAAGACCGAGTGACCGCCTTCGAAATGATGTCGCACGACTAAACCTGCTGTCTCAAATTGCGTGAGAACACGATAAACTGTCGCCAACCCAATCTCTTCACCTTTAGTCAACAACATTTTGTAGACATCCTCCGCACTAACGTGATGCACCGATGAACTTTCAAGCAACTCAAGGATCTTAAGCCGGGGTAGCGTGATTTTTAGACCCGCATTTTTTAAGTCTTGAGAATCTGTTGCCATGGTGGTTTCGTCGCTCGCAGGATAAACTGGGTGTCTAGTATCTAAGCTTTTTTTAACAATTGGAAGGACAGGCAGTATTTTGATTGCTCGAATAACAAACATTTTCCTCAACGCAACCGGGCTCAACCGATTGGCTGTGATTTTTCTTACCTTCGCATTACTTGCTGGCTGCTCCACATTACGATTTCCCGGCGTCCACCGAATTACCATTCAACAAGGTAATGTGATCACTCAAACAATGATTGATAAATTAAAACCCGGGATGACCAGAAGTCAGGTGCGTTTCGTGTTGGGCAATCCAGTCCTTGATGATTCGCTCAACAGGGACAGGTGGGACTACGTTTATACAGTACAACTTGCCGGCGACGCCCCGACACAGGCAGTGCTCCAGGTTTACTTCGTCGAGGAGCGACTGAGTCACTTTAAGGGGGATTTCATTCCCACAGACGAGAAACCCGATCAAGAGCCGATGACTGCGGAGACTTAACCCTCCTGTACTTCCTTCTTCTTTTTGCGCTTGGCACGCAACCGACGTGCCTCCATCGGGCTAATCAATAGCGGCCGGTATATCTCAACACGATCGCCGTCTTTTATTACCGCGTGCTCCGGAGTCAAAGTGCCATAAATACCATATGAAATTTCATTCATATCCAGCGAAGGAAACAACGACAGAATATTGCTCGAAGACACCGCATCACCCAGCGTACTGCCGACCGGCAGCCGCAAAGCAATTACTTCCTGAATCCCTTCAACGGCACAGGCAACCTCAACTTCTATCATCTCAACACTCTCATTGTTTTCTACGTTAGCCATAAATTCGCTCGGCCCGATCACAAAAGGCATCAACCATTTTGTCACTGGCGACCCCAAAGACCTTTCCCAGCGTCGCATTCATCACACGGCTATTTAATTCGAACTCCAGCCTAATAAAAACACGGCAGCCATCGTCTCCGAGCGCTTGAAGCGACCACAGACCTTTGAGGTGAGAGAACGGACCTTCAACCAGCAGCATCTCCATTTGCCACTGCTCATTAGACGCGCAATCCCAGATATTTTTGGTTGTGAAGCTCTGTTTCAATCCGGCCTTTTCGATGTCCAGACGGGCAACCATCTCATTTTCTTGACGATTAATTATTTCTGCACCACTGCACCACGGCAGAAACGCGGGATAGCCCTCGATGTCATTGATGATCGTAAACATTTGGTCTGACGAATAGGGCACGAGGGCAGAGCGCTCAACAATTT
>CAXRCG010000065.1:0-14108 GCA_964228885.1 Pseudomonadales bacterium
GATCAATACTGACAAAGAGCAAGTGAAGCTTGCTGATCATCGAGGGAAAAAGATTGTTCTGGCGTTTTACCCCGCTGCGTTCAGCGGGATCTGTGATCAGGAGATGTGTATCTTTGAAGAGCGACTCGACCAACTGAACAATGCCCAGGCCCTTGTTTTTGGCATCAGCCCCGACAGCCCGTTTGCCAATGAAAAATTTGCAGAGGTGAACAACATCTCTTTTCCTCTGCTATCGGATCTGCATCTACAGGCCGCCCGTGACTATGGCGTGGAGTTTGAGAACTTTGCTTTTATTGATGGGTATACCGCTTGTAATCGGGCGGTGTTCATCATTGGAGAAGATGGAAGTGTTATCTATGAGTGGATCGCCGAGCATCCGGGCATAGAGCCCGATTACGATGAGGTGATGGCAGCACTCTGATAGCGGATTAGATCGACCTGGTGGAGATCGTCCCTTTAGCCCAGCATCATCTCGATCAGGCGACAGCACTCTCACAGGCGGAGAATTGGCCGCACCGTCTGCAAGACTGGCAGATGCTGATGACGCTTTCGCAGGGCAGGGCGGCACTTCGTGACGGAGTTGTGATCGGGACCGCCCTTCGCATCGATTATGGTCTTGATGTCTCGCTGCTAAATATGATTATCGTGCGGCAGCCTGAGCGTGGTCAGGGGATCGGTTACAAATTGATGTCGTCGCTTATGGACGAAGTCTGCGACCGCGAGTTGCGCCTCTTAGCGACAAAAGCAGGTATCCCGCTCTATGAGAAGTTGGGTTTTGAATCCGAGGGTGAAATCTTTCAATGCCAGGGTGAGATCGCTTCAGTAGAATTGCCCGACGAGGAGATCAGCCCCGCAAAGCCGGGTGATACCGATGCCATTATTGAAGTCGACTCCAGGTTTCTGGCTGCGGACCGCAGCGCACTCGTGCAATGGTTGGCGAAGCACGCCAGACTTTCGGTTGCTCGGGGTGCAGAAGGCGAGATTTGCGGCTATGCGGCGTTGCGCCGGTTTGGAAAAGGTCATGTGATCGGCCCGATCCAGGCAAATAGTAAGCGCCAGGCCCAGAACCTGATCCGCTACCTTGCTGCTTCTTTAGCGGGACAGTTCGTCCGTATAGATACGGATGATGGTCTAGGGCTGATGCCGTGGCTTGAGGATCGTGGCCTTAAGTGTATAGATACAGTAACGCGCATGCGAAAAAACCCTCGGACCAATCCGAGACCTGTTTTTGGCCTTTGCAGTCAGGCACTTGGATGAGAGCCCGTGCAAGCCACTCGAGAGACTAGATTCTCAATGCTCGAACGTTTCTGGTGAGCCTGAGCCATGGCTCTTGGTCGAATAAGTGCTTTAAAGAAAAAAATGATTTCTTGATGAAAAGAGAAAACCAATTCTTCAATTAACGTATGCAGACTGTTATTCGCCTTCGATTTTCGTATTCCTATAAGCCTGCTCTGAGTCCTGAGATCGATCCCTTGCAATTCGATCAGCCGACCGTTGAAGAAGTTCAGAAGGGAGAGGAGTGGAGCGCGACTTACTACGTGGTGGTCACGAGCCCTGAAAACGATTACGAGCAGCACATTGACTGGGTGATCGAGAACCATGGGCGCAAGGATTGGGAGGAATTGTTGGCATCGTCTGGAAGGATCGTTTCCGACAGGGCAGATCCAAATTACAATTTTGACGTTTATTACGATAAGGTTCACAGCGAAGTCGTCAGCCAGTCTTCCAGTCGGTTGTCTGAGGATCCTGCCGAGAGGCTGGATTCCTGAATGGCGCCGGATCAAAAGCGCCAAGGATCAGATGCGAGCCTTGCAGCCTTTTATGATCAGATAGGATGAAATACCTCTCGTGACCCAACTCATTACACCTCCTGCTGTCCTGCGGGATCCTTTTGTCGACCAACCGGAAACCCGTGAGTCAGGAGATCCGCTGTATCACGTTACCCTGGAATTTTCTGACGTCGAAGAGGTTCGACCCCTAATCAAGCAGATTGAGAAACTGATGCCGAAGAACGGATCCAGTCCGCTCAGAGTCGTCAAGACTGAGGCTGGTCAAGTATGGCGAATCAAGCTTCGTCGTCCTGATCAACCAAAAGTGCTGGGGCCGGATCTTGAAACGCTACATCCGCATCCGCTCAAGGATGGAGATCTGGTGCGTGCCCAGATGGGGTTGATGCCGTATACCAATCTTGGAGCCGGAGTGGTGGGGTATCTCGGGGACATTCAGTTTTTGTCTGAAGCAGAACGAGAAGAAGCCTGATGCCAAAGCGTGGTGATATCGTCACGGTCGATGGAGAAGAACTCGAATTTGTCGTGTTTGAGGTCAGGGAAGATCAAGTCGGTATCTTTCCGCGTTATTTGGTTGAAGATGTTGATGACAAGATATGGGATGAAAGCGAGCTTGACTGGAGAGTGATCGGCAAGAGGCCTTTGCATTTGTCCGAGTGGTATAACCCCGCGGCCCGCTTCGATAACGAGGAGGCGGCCGTAAAGTATGGAGTCACATTTCGTCAGTTCGTTGATGCCGACAAGGTGCTGGAGATTGTCCAGCCGTCCCAGGGCCTTCTGCCTGAAGTAGGGCAATGGGTATTGGTTGATGATGAGGATCGGGGTTTGGTTTGCGGAGTTGTCGAAAAATTGGAAGGAACGCGCATTCACGCGCATTTCGTGCACCACAAATGCGCAAAGAAAACCGGTCATTGGAAACAAGTCATTGAATCTGCCGAAGTGCTACTAATCGACACGACCTACCAGCAGATGTATGAGAACGGCAGCGTCTTCGATGAGTAAAAGATCAAACAGCCTGTCATTTGTTGCCAGGATGGGCCGCATGCTTACTTTGATGGGGATAGGGATGCTGCCCTTAACGCCGGCTTATGCTCTTACCTGCGCAGACCTTTGGAGAGGCTGGGTTTACGCCAGTTCAGGTGTTTTGGGGAATGTCTCCGGATCACAGGAGGCCGATTTATCTGGCTATCAAGAAAACATCGCAGAAACGTTTGAGCAACTGAAAAGATCTCTTGAATCCGAGGGAAACCTTTCCAGCGAAAATTTTAATGATGATGACGGCGACGATATCAATAAGAGAATGGCCTACGATGCCGGGTTTTTTCACGGGTACATTCATGTATTCGGTCTCATTTCCCAGCACATCGATCTGCCGGCAGATTCCGGGCATCAGGAGTGGGCGCAAGTGGTAGGGGCATATCTTGATGCTCACCGTGAGCGCCTGAAAGAATTCGCGCCGCTCTGTGTAGAGGATGCGCTAGTGGATGCGTATGGCCTTAGATAGATGCCGAAATCCTTTAAATTTTGATTGGCCTTAAGCCCGATGAAAAAGATCCGTATATGAGCAAGAAGTTCTCGTTTTTCTCAAGCCCCGCCTTTGTGGTGGGCGCAGTCGTGAGTGCAATCGCCTTATTCGTCACGCTGCGCCTCTGGATAGGGTAAGCGCTCAAGTTATGGATATGAACTTCCTGGTCTGGGTGCTTGTCGCATTTTTAGTCGGACTGGCAATGGGATGTGCGCTTGGCAATCATTGGACCAAGGTGGCGTTCTACTGGACGCAAAACAAGATCCGCCACCTGCGCGATCATCATTGAGTCCTTCAATCATCTCGAGGTGATACAAGTCATGAGAAGCCAGGCATGAGCCAGCAACACTCCTATATGCAGGTCAGAAGCCCATGTGTAAGCGTGTGTGAATACAACGAGCACTACTATTGCATAGGGTGCAAGCGCCACATGGACGAGATCATTGACTGGTTCGACTATTCCGACGAAGAGCGCGCTTCAGTGATGCAGCAACTGCCGACCCGTGATATCAGTCAGCCCTCTGGCGTAACTTTCAAAAGTTACTAAGTTGTATGTGGGCGAAATCTAGAGCTCCGTTGGGCAACACCAACGCTCTCGAAGGACTCGTCGCGCTGGATTATGGATATAATGAATCGCGTTCCGTCTAGATGGTGATCCCAGATGAATCGATACAAAACGAAAAGAAAAATGAGTAGGAAAGTTTGGGCTTTTGTGGGACTGGGCACAGTGCTTATTTTTTCTTCAGGATGCGGCACTGCTTATAAAGAGAAATCTTCAGCGCCTACGGAGGCTTGTGCGCCAGCAAGTTCGTTGAATATCACTATTGCCAATTTTGTGAGGTTCAAAACTCAGTCGTCCTGTGGTTTTGATCTTATGCATATTGCATTGGAGTCTCCCTCTGATCTTTCGAAGGCAGCGGTATCTGTAGACGGAGTTGACTTTGACTACGACACACGGGGTTTGGAAGAGCCAGGTTGGTATTGGTTTAACAGCGACGCCATCTCAAATTTTGTGATCGGCGAGACGTACACAGTTGAGATTGACGGGAAGTCAATCTGTGCGACCCTGGTAGTTGGGCAGTGCTAGAGACTGGATCTGGATGGTTGATTCCACCGCAAATACGACGGTGGTAGAGCAGCGATGGTGTTCCTTGGAAACGTTCTTTGGTTTGCATTAGGAGGATGGCTGATAGGAACCGTCTATTTCCTTGGCGCCATAATTCTTTTCCCTCTTTTTCCTTTTTTGTGGCCTTTAGTCAAGTATTCGTATTGGCCATTTGGCAAGGTGCCTATTAGCCGTTCCGCGTTGGCGGATTACAAGCAGCACGCGGGAATTGTTGAAGAGATGACAAAATTTGATCAGGCTTCGCGTGTGGTGCGGGTTCTTGGAAATTTTGTCTGGATTCTGACGTTTGGATGGATTCTCGCCATACTTCATATACTTGCGGCCGCATTAAACATACTTTTCGTATGGACCATCGTGACGATCCCAAACATTGCTGGCCACTTAAGACTAATTGGCGTGGCCTTTCGCCCCTTCGGCAGGCTAATTGTTCCTTCGTCTCTGGCCGAAGAGATCAACGTTGGGGCCGCAAAAAATAAACTGGGGATTTAACGGGGAAAAATGGACCCGGTGTCATCGCAACTGGTCTGCCCGTAGTCTCTGCGTAAAAATGTAGCGAGTCAGCCGCTTGTCCCAGGCCAGGTTGATTAGTCCTTCTCTAAAGCCACCCTTGGTGAGTTAGCCGCATCATGATTCAGGAAGAGGATGATCCGGGGTTGAAAGAGAGTCTTAATCAAATTAAGGCTAGCGTCATCGCGCATATGAATGACGATCATTCAGATGCTAACGTGGTTTATGCCAAAGCCCTTGCGGGGCTCCCCGATGCTCTATCTGCCGAGATGACGGATTTTGATCGGCACGGCATTGCTTTAGCGGTGGAGATACCAGGTCGAGTATCTGAAGTCCGGGTAGATTTTTTGAAACCTTTAACGAAGGCTGAGGACATCCGACCGGCTTTGATCAAACTGCTCAAATACGCGCAGGAGCGGCTCTAGAGAGCGCCCGGTCCCAGGCCAGTCCCTAAAAAACACTCTGATAAAAAAGATGTTTGCTTGAGGCCGTGCTGTTCAGTCGAGCAAGGTGTAGCAGACCCACTATCTCTAAGAGATATTTACCGGAAAATCTTTATATTTCCATCCGCCGGCGGTGAAAAAATCTTTAATTTCTTTCGTGACGAGACCGGGCATTTCTATGGAGACAATCTCTTGCATGGTTAACAACTTTGGAATGTACTCATCAGTGACAAACCGAGTCATGTGAGTCATAAAGGCCTCGTCGTCTTGATACTTTTCAATAATTAGTACGTCTTTTGTCTCACGATTAATGAAAAAATCATAAATGAGTGTTCCTGACTCCTCTTTTGCAGCGATTTTCATCTTCTGCGCTTGAGTCTCAAATGCCTGAAGATCATCAGTTGTAATTTTTGCGCGCACGATGTTGTAAACCTCTCGGCTCATACTTCCTCCAGTCGTCGATGTTGGCAGGATACTTCACAGAGTGTTCACGCCGGCTTCGGCACCGTTAAAACTCTTTCATAACTAGAGAAAATTAATGAAATACTTAAAGTCCCTTTTAGCCGCCGTCTTGTTGAGCTACTCCGCTATCAGCTTTTCAGATGGTCACGGCCACCCCATCTTTACCCCGATGGAGCCGCAGTCTATGAATGGTGAGTTTACTAAGTTTGTAAAAGCCCAAAGTGCTTTTTGGCAAAACGGCCCCTTTGAGCCAAAAATGATGTACCTGATGTCGTTATCTGCGGCAGCTGGCATGAAATGTGAATACTGCATTGTGGCGACAACAGGGATGGCGATGAAAGCCGGGGCAACAGAAGAAGAGGTCAAGGCCGCAGTAATGGCCGCAGGCATCATGGCACTAAACAGCACGATGCTCTATGGCAATCAATTTGATCTCGACAAGCTGAAAAAGATGTTTGGTCAGTAATGGGGTAGCTGTTTTACCCAATTATGCCGGGGAAGGCTAAGGGAGCGAATTAGCGCGCTCCCTTAGCGCATCCGGGCAGGGATGAAGCGGGTCATTAAACTGGTGGCCAGCATTCCAGCCCCCGTGAGGATAAAGACAGCGGGCAGGGGAAAGATCGCGAGCACCCCCGAATAAACGCCGGGGAACGCCAGGGCCGAAATCGGCCGATAACTCATGAACACGGTAGCCATGGCCGACCGCTCCCAGGATCTTACTGCGCGGTAGAACAGAGTGTTTCCAACTGAATCCGTTAACATGGCAAACAGTGCAGCGGCTAATATCAGCACCACTGCGAGATCCGGTATGCCGATAAAAGCACCTATGAATATGGTTACTGATCCAGCACCAGCATAACCAACCCACAGTACGCGGCGAATCCCATAGCGTTGCAGCGTGCCACGCATTAAGGGCGTCATCATGACAAAGCTGACGGCTATTGAAACCAGCGCTCCACCCATAGCCTCTCCCAATCCGGCTGTGACGCAGAAAATCGGTACATAAATGAAGTACATGTTCCACCAACCGGAACGCATCGCGGACAACAGATAGACCAGCGTCATGCGGGGCTGGGAGAAAAATCTAGGCAGGTAGCGAAACGGGTTGGTTATTGGGGCACGCTTTCTGGTTATCGCTGGACTTTCAGATAAGCGGCGGTATAGAAAAAAGCCTCCGAGCAATATGATGACTAGAGTCCCAACAAGAAAGGGTGCTGCGGGATCAATCGTATTGCGTAGATAGACGCCCAAAAATGGTCCAAGGCTCCAGGAGAACGCGAGGAAGAACATGCGCACGGGCTCGACGCGGCCAAATCCTGGCGCCGAACGTGCTCCATCCAGTAAAGATTAAGAGTGACATCAATGCAGGAGGCGGCAAAAAGATGCAGCGCCATGCCGGCGCAAAAGGACCATAGTTCGTTGTGAATAAAGAGCAGCATACTGGCCACGCCGGCGCCAACACCAAGCCAGAACGTGCCCCGCCGGGAAAGATGTCTTACAAGCCAGGGCACCGCGAGACTCATCCCGACGCCCAACACTCCCAGCACGAAAAAGAAGATGCTCACACCCTTTGCTGAGCCGAATCGTTCCAGGGCCATCAGCGGTACTACGGTCACAATTATGGATCTATATAACGGCTCAAGCGTAAATAAAACAAAGAAAGCCCACGTGGTTGATCCATTCAACGCGCCCATATCAGGGGGTGAGCCAGAGGGCTGTCATTGGCGGCGAGGATGCGAAGTAGCAATAAGTCAAATTAGCAGTATCCATAACTGCTTACTTCAAATAAAGGATACTCGGGGTAATATGCCCTAATATAGACGACACGAGTCATTAACTTTACCCACTGGTTTCGATAGGCTTTAGTATGAATTCTTCACAAAAAATTCCGTGGGGCATACAGGCGCAAACGGGTGTGCTGACCGATGTGTTGCTTGGCAAGCCCGACCACTTTAGGTGGGTGCCGCTAAATTCAATTTCTGCTGTCACGTTTGCCAACCAGCAGTCAATGGACTACCGCTTCGACAAAGATACCGCTATGCGTCAGCATCAGCGTATGGTTGAGGTCTATAAACAAAACGGTGTGCGCTGCCATTTCGCAGAATCGGATGAGGGCCTGCCAAGCAGCGTTTTTACCCGAGATTCAAGTTTTATGACCCCTTGGGGCGCTGTGATTGCCTCCATTCAGACACCGCCCCGTCGAAGAGATTATGCCGTTATCTCCGAGTTTTATCGCAGCGCCGAGATTCCAATATGGAAATGGATAACGGCGGACCATTTCGAAGGGGGTGATTTCGTCATCATAAAGCCTGGCGTTACGTTGCTAGGCTGGTCGGGGGATCGATCAACGCGAAACGGGGCAGAGCAGGTAGCAAAATGGATGGACGAGATGGGCTGGGAAGCATTCATTGTCCCCATTCCGCCGCAATTCGTGCATATGGACGCTGTGGTCGTTATGTTGGAAAAAGGATTGGCGTTAGTCTGCGAGGACGCGCTCCCCGCCTATGCGATCGATTGGCTTGATAAACAGGAGATCCGACGAATCCCCGTGAGTTACCGGGATTGTGTAAAGCTCGGGGGTAATCTCGTCAGCCTTGGGAACCACCGCGTACTCTCGATGGCGCACAACCTGAATGTCAATGCGCAGCTCAAAGCAGAGGGATTTGAGGTTTACGCTGTGGAGTATGAGATGTTTACATTAGGCGGGGGAGGAGTACATTGCTCGTGCCACGAATTACACCGCGAGCCGGACTGACCACTGACGAGCCTCCCACCACCTAAGTCCCGAGAATCGCGCACGCATGATCTCAATGGGTGCCCCGGGAATGACATTCCGATTTATTGCACAACTGATATAAAGTCTTTAGATGCTTCAAGGTAAGGTCTCATTGGTGATTGGCGCAAGTCGTGGAATTGGTGCAGGCGTCGCTCGAGAACTTGCCGCGCATGGCAGCCATGTCATTGCTGCTGCAAGAACACTAGAGGAGTCGCAAGCGTTTGGCGTTGGTCCAAATGCCCACGAGTTGCCGGGCAGTCTAAATCAAACAGTCGCAGATATCGTCAAGTCGGGGGGGAGTGCGGAAGCGGATCGTCTTGATGTTCTAGATTCGACTCAGGTTGCACAGTTGGTCGACAAGGTTTCTCGAAAGCACGGTGCTATCGATATCGTTGCTAATTGTGCGATGGGTTTTCCTGATACTTATAAAGGCTCTGTTTTGACAAGTGACGAGTCGCAATGGGGCGCTATGGTGGATGTTGGTGTCCGAGGAAAGTATTCTGTAATCCACCATGCCTCAAAAGTCATGGTGCAAAAACGCAGTGGATTGATCGTCAATATCTCAGCCGGAGCCTCAAAGATAGATTACTACCAGCCGCTGTTCCGTGTAGCAATGGCGGCGGTGGATAGACTCACAGAGGCAGCAGCTCAAGATCTGAAAGAGTTCGATATTACATGTCTGTCTATTTGGCCGCGTTGGGTACGCACCGAGTGGATGTTAATGGCGGCAAAAGACTCCACTCTCGGAGTCGAGGTCACCAAACAAGATCTGGAGTCTTCCGATTCTCCAGAATTCGTTGGGCGTGCAATTGCCCACATCGCTGCCGACCCAGATATGCGGGCTCTTTCTGGTCAAATTATTCCGGTGCTTGCCCTGGCCCATCTATATGGTTTTGATGATGTCGACGGATCGCGCCCCCAACTCGACGATTTCACTAAGATCTGGTGTGAAAAGTTAGCCTCAATTAGGGCGATCACAAACGACTGAGACGAAGCGTTACACAGCGCTCCTACGTCGCACAGAAAATAAATTTCTAACTTTATCCATTACGCATCCCCGTAGTGGCTCGTCTCCTCCTATGTTTTCTGAGTCGAATATCGGGCAGAGCGATCGCGGACTTGGACGCAAGGATCCGTTGAACTACTTCTGGGTCCTTTGTTCTATAACTTGTATTGTGCTACGACCATATTAAAATGATCTGTACTTATCAAATAAAGAGGAGCAAAAAAATGAGCACTTTAAGAACAGTTACTTCGTTTCTTCTGGCTGCTGTGGTTAGTCTGGGATTTGTTACATCTAGCGCGGCAGGGGGTCACGGATATGGCAAACAGAAGGTCGCCTATCACGTCAATTACTATGATGCGAAGAGGCAGACCGGTGCGCTACGCAATATTCAAAATCACATCAATGCTGTTGGCGCGGAGAATCTGGACCTTCGGGTCGTGATGCACGGCAACGGGGTTTCACTTTTGCTTGAGCCCGATCAGGTAGAGAATACCAAGATGAAAGCGGGCAATGCCGATGAGAATATGACCGCAAGAATCTCAAATCTTAAAGATCAAGGCGTCACATTCAAGATTTGCGCGAACACACTTAAGGGAAGAAAGATCGATTTGGAATATCTTTTTGATGCCTCGGAGGATGACATCGTACCAAGCGGAGTTGCAGAAATTGCGCATCTCCAGGCGGAAGGGTTCTCATATCTCAGACCTTAAACAAGGTGGGGTGCTGCCGCCGGAACGGAGTCCCGGCGGCAGTTTTCAATCACAATCAGATCTCACTGCCTCAGAGGCATGGAAAACTTAGAGGTGTTCGTTTATTCGAACAATGAGACGAAAAGACTTTTTGATCCCATCGGCAGATAAGAATTTACGGCTATTGTCCAAGGATCGACTGATTGGTCTCAAAGGGTAAACAATGGCAGGATCGAACTATCAGCCTCGCGCCGCATGAAAAGCCGTGATAAGCAGATGTTATGGGTTACAGGGGTTGGGCTGGCAATCATTGGGCTACTCTTTATGTTGTAGCATCACGTGATTACTAGATGCATTTAATGTTGGCCCTAACGTCTCCAACGACGCGCAGGGTTATCGAGCTTGTCCCTTCCATCACCCCTTCCACGATGCACCGCTCCAGTGTTTGATTGATAATTTCTCGGATTATCCCTCGTAATTCGCCGACGGTGAGCTCAATGACAAGTTGGTCGTCGATATTTTCTTGATTGCCCGCCGCTATGGAAGGCAACACAAAAGCGAGGGCCATGATGAAGTGTTTCATCAATGAGCCTCTATGACGAAGCAAGATATCGAAGGCATCAAGAAGCTCAGGGGTCCGTACCGAGGACTGACGACGTTCAATTGTTGAGAGACGTCAGGTTGGGTTAGTTGGAACCATTCTTTTGCAGTGATTTACTACGCTGGAAAAAGTGCGAGTAGAAAACTAATGAGGAGTAGGGTTGCCGGCACAGCGGCGATCAACTCAAAAGAACTAATCAAATTTTTAGAGTGGGGCAGCACTGCAGGATTGGCCCATGCTCGAGCTATCTCTGACACTAGATGAGTATCGTTTTTCACTTTTTCTTGGAACTTCCAGAGGAATTGCCGGGCATTTGATCCAAACTACTTGTTGTTTTTCATCTTCGAACTGGAAAACTCCTTCACAGTAAGCGCTAACGCAACGACCATTAGGGAAAAGACTGCTACGCCAGTCAGGAAAAGAATGTCATCAGTCATTGAGTTTCCCCCAAATCATCATGAGCTTGAAATAAATACCAAAACCGAGGATCGCTGGGACCCAGATTGCGGTGAAAATCCCTTCTATTCGTTGTCCGTTAAACCACAGATAGCCAGACACGAAGAATGAAATCATCACGCCTAGCAATAGAAAAAAGTCAGACCGTTTAAACATAATTAGCCTCTTATCTGTTTTTGGTCGAAAAAGCGGCGATTAGGCACCCAACGATCGCAATCCCCGCGGGAATTCTGATATTGGAAATGCTCACGCCAGTGAGCTCTAAGGGAACGATACCGAGTAAACCAAGGCATATATAACTAGACCCGAAGAGAATTAAAATAACTCCGAAGCGTTCAAAAAACACGTTATTCATGGGCAAATAGTAATCCGGCCCCATGATTTTTTTGTGAAAAGCAATTTTTTGGGCGAGGGGTGCGAGAAATGGGTGCCTTCTCAATCAGCACTGATCGACGTAGCAAAAAGACTGGTTTTAAGGCAATTACTCCTTCTCGAATTGCGATATGCTTTCTTACACCAAATTGTTTATCAAGTTGGATTGATCGATACAAAGTACACAACCTAATTTAAAGAGGAAAAAATGGCGATAATCGTAAAAGGACAGATCACGATTACCAAAGGATTTGATACGTGGCAAAAAATGGTTTACGAGCAGGACGGAAAACTCGAAGAGCATGGCATCAAGTTTCTCTTCGCAGGTACTGAGAGGGAGAATCCTGACCAACTTCACGTCGTGATGATGTTCCCAAACATGGACGCAATCCAGGCCTTTCGGGACGATGATGAATTAACCGAAAAGCGACGAGAGGCAGGGGCCGTGATTGAAAGTGGAGTAATGACGCCTATCTCGGATGACTACTTTACCAATTATCCAGATGCCTACATAAAGAATTAGGTCTTAATAAGAAAGACAACGAGTCTTTTTTGGTCAGGCGAGGAGAGTGGACATTGCCCTACGCGGAAGGCGATGAAACGTTGCCGCACTGGGTAATTAGCACCTTGGCGCCGGGTATGAAATCGGACGCACTTTGACCTCGCATGAGTGATATCGCGCAATTCATCTCCGCTATGCCTAAAGCGGAACTGCATGTTCACATAGAGGGCACGATTGAAGCGGATCTGCTGCTCGGTATGGCCGACCGCAACGGTATTGAGCTGCCCTACAAGTCTGCGGAAGACATCCTATCCGGTCAGAACACAGGCAAGTCTGACCCAAAGCAAAACCTCGACAGTTTTATCGAGGCTTTGGATATTTGTCGTAATGTCTTGCGCCAGGGGCAGGATTATGAGGACATGACTTATGGCTACCTAAAGCGGTGCCAGGTCGAAAACATTGTTTACGCTGAGGTCATGTTTGATCCCCAGGTGGGTCTGCGTCATGGCGTTGGTATTGAAACCCAGCTTGAGGCTATGCAGTCCGGAACTCGGGCCGGCGCCCGAGATTTTGGTGTCGAAGCACAATGGATAATGAATTTTCAGAGGGATAGGTCCGCTGAAGAAGCGCTTGATATCCTGGAGGCAGTTCGGCCCTACAAGGATCAGATCGTCGGAATTGGGCTCGATAACCCCGAGCGCCCTAACTTTCCCGATATCTTTGCAGGAGTCTTCGCCGCTGCGAAACAAGACGGATATCGGCTTACGTCACACTGCGACGTCCATATCCCAAACTCCATTCAGCATATCCGTGGCTGCATTGAGATCCTGGGCGTAGAACGGATAGATCATGGGCTGAATGCCCTTGAGGACGAGAGCGTTGTTCAGCAACTGGTCGAACAGAGCATTCCACTGACGGGATGTCCCACGCGCTATGCGTTTCAGTCACAGACTTCGTCTGATGACCTAGCTATGATGACGACCCTCCTGGAAAGAGGCGTCTTAATCTCACTTAATAGTGACGATCCGGCCCAGTTTGGAACAGGTTGGTTATCGCAAACGCTGATTGAGGCGCAGCGTACAGGAGATTTGTCGTGGGAAACCATGATCAGTTTTATGCGAAATGGTTGTGCTTCAGCGTGGCTCGCTGATGATCAAAAAGCTGCCTACCTTAAGGAGTTTGATCGTTCTTGCGATAGCAGACGAAAGAGGCATTAGATATATAAACGCTAACCTTGCTGCCTGTTAGGCGGTTAAATCACATGATTACTGAAAAAATTGCGACATGATCATCAGGATAAAAGAAGATCACACCCTGGCCCTCGAAGACGAAGAGAACTTTAAAGGCTTCTGTATCAGGGTGATGGATTCAAATACCGATCTTGGTGCATTGGATGCGATTACCAAAAGAGTCGAAGAGGGCAACTACTGGCTCGACGCTCTTGCCGTGATTGCACTTTCCAGCAAATCCACTGAAAAAACATGGCTGGATCAATTCTGGGCCATGCTTGCCGGTGCTGAGCCTTATGGATATGCGGATCTCAAGGCCCAACTGGTCCGCGCACATGTTGAATATGACACCCAGGATTAAAGTGGCTTGGTCAAGGCGTTATCTGCTCCTCAACGCTTCTGATCCGGCACCCTCCTAATTTGAGTTCTTCAAAATCAACAAAGCATCGAATTTGCTGACGATGTCAAAAACTCGATGCAGGACAAGGCGTGAGCGTCACGATCTCGTGTGACGATCAGAAAAATCAAGACAACGGTTATTACAGCTATTAGCCACTGGATGATTTGTTCGCGTTTCATCTATCTGCACCTTCTCTTGCTCTCTTCCTCTTTGCTCTTTTCTCGCGC
>CAXRCG010000066.1:0-3719 GCA_964228885.1 Pseudomonadales bacterium
ACTTGTTGCACACGCATTCCATCGGATTCGGCAATAACATGCAGCTTTATAAGCGAAGTCTCTGCCTTGTAGCGGGCTTGCGGCCAATTGTTTGTCTGACAAAAGTCTTGTTTTATTCTATTGTATAAAATAACGCCTTTCGCAAATGAAAACAATAATAAAATCTCCCTAAACTTGCCGGTCCCGGACCATCGAATATGGTCGTTGGCACCAAACGAAATGCGGGTCGTTCATTGCGAATAAAAGTATGCTTTTCAAAGGATCGGTAGACCGGGACTCCTGGGGCAGAAGTCTTTTGGCGCAAAGCTATCGGCACTGAACTAGTCCAGATAATTTCTTGCTAAAGAAAATAACGTTAACAAGCAATATCTATTAGATAACCTGGCACAGTCTTCGCGCTTCATAGAGAGATGCATGAATATTGCGTGAAGCTACCGCATCACCTATTCGATAGAGTCTGTATTTTCCATCTGAATTGGAGTTCAGTGATTGGGGTTTAAATGCCGTCAATTCTGATAAGTCTACTTGACCGTGGTTCTCAGAAGCTGCTTTGAGATCAAAGTAGATATCATCATTTGGCAAGGTGCCGTATTCCACAACAATCTGATCGACTATCCGAGTACAGGGTACCTCAGAATAATCGTTCCAAAGGTGAGCCTGAAGTCTCCCATCTTTCTTCTTGATGCCAACCAGTTGAAGGTCTGTCGACACTCGTTTGCAATTTCTGTAAATCTCACCGAGCATTGGTGGATAGTTCGTCGCGCCGACCCATGAACCGATCATCCGATCGCGGGTAACAAATTCAACGCGGCTACCCCCTTCCATTACAAATTCAGCGCAGCTGGGGCCAACTTCGGTTCCATTTTCATCATAGACAAGCACTTCTTCCGCGAGGGGCACTTGGCCGTTTAAAATATCCCATGTTGATACCGCGAACTCGCCACCAAACTCAAGGAAATCAAGATTCGGGATTCCACCTGTGGCAATGATGACAATATCGGCGTCTAACTGAGCAACGTCCTCAGCATCCATATATCTTCCGGTATGAATGGGTACTCCGATTTGCTCAAGCTCAGAAACTAACCAGTCCACCACTCCCAACAGATTCTCACACCTTGGCGCTTTTGCCGCCGTAATAATTTGTCCACCCGGATGCGCAGCAGCTTCAAAGACACTGACATCGTGCCCCCGAAGCGCCGTTACCCGTGCCGCTTCTAATCCGGAAGGCCCTGCCCCAACAATTACGATTTTCTTCCTCTGTTTTACTGTTGACGTAATCAATTGGGGCACTGTCTGCTCTCGCCCGGTCGCCGGGTTGTGCAGACAATAAGCGGCCCCGGTCAAATAGATCTGGTCAATGCAGTGACCAGCACCTATACATGGGCGGATACGCTCTTCTTGACCTTTAGCAACTTTTTCCAAAATATGCGGATCTGCAATATGCGCACGAGTCATTCCGACAAGGTCAACAGACTCTGATTGAATCGCATGACGAGCTGTCGCCACATCTGCTATTCCGCAGGAATGCAGAATCGGTAGTTCAAGTTCTGCTTTCACCTTCTTTACTTTATTCAGAAATGGCGCGGAGGGGGAACCGAGTGGCGGTATGACCCGGCTCATCGACATCTCATTGCCGCTACTGGCCCCCCACACGATATTGAGATAATCCACGAGTCCAGTTGCCTCATATCGCTTCATTATTTCGAGAGCTTCCTCCTCAGTGCCACCACCGCGAATACCCTCGCCACCTGAAACTCGCAAGCCAACGATGAAGTCTTCGCCAACTTGTTTCCGTACTTCTTTAATGACTTCCAAGTTGAAACGCATTCTGTTGTCTAGCGTGCCGCCCCATTCGTCAGATCGGAAATTCTGCGAAGGTGAGACGAAGGACCCAGCCAGATGGCTAAACGTTAGGATTTCAACGCCGTCGAGCCTGCCTTCCAAGGCGCGTCTCGCCGCCTTGCCATAGTCTTTTATCACCCGAGCAATGTCTTCTGTCTCTGCAATCTTAGGAAACCTACGATGGGCCATCTCACGTTGGCATGATGACCAGATGAGAGGCAACCAATCACCCTGCGCCCAGCTTGAACGACGCCCCATGTGAGTAATCTGAGTCACAACAGCACATTCATAGGCATGCATACGATCTGCCAATTTTTGGAGCCAGGGTATTACACTATCGTCTGAAAGATTGAGGTTACCAAATGTCCCTGGTGAATCCTGACTCACTACAGCAGATCCACCAATCATGGACATACCAATACCACCCTTGGCCTTTTCCTCATGGTAAAGACAGTATTTTTCCTTAGGCATCGAATCTTCTGTCAGAAACGGTTCATGACATGCAGAAAAAACACGATTCTTCAGGTTAAGCTGCTTGAGAGTGTATGGTTGAAGAAGCGGATCCTTACTATTCATTGTACTAACTCGAATTATTCTTTACTCGCAGAATGAAGGCATTTCATTCTGAAGCAATCTACGAATGATGGAGGTCTAGAAAAATTGCAAGCCCAGAATGCTAATCGGTTTCTTGCACTGAAACCTTTCGAAGCAACACACTAAGCAGGAGTTAATTTATATCTTGGTTCCAGAAGAAAAAAAGCGGGAACAATCAACGACCGTCCCCGCTTATTTACATTTCGCTAGTGTCTATCAAGGATTAGAAGTTTTTTAGAAACTCATAGACGCCCTTGCATAGAAATATCTACCTTGCCAATCTAGGTTGTTCTGATAGCCATACAGATTACCGCAACAAACGTAACTGGTTTCAGTGATTCCTTGGTCCGGATATTCATCAAACAAGTTTCTGGCGCCACCCGACAGCCTGACTACATCATTTAGCTGATATTGAAATTCGAGATCAGTATACAGGACGCTGCTGAACTGCTGGTGAAGCGAACCATCACTCTTGGCTTTCTCATAGTCGCCGTAGTAGCTAAGCCGCCCAATCACTGCCAGCCGATCTACTTCGTGTCGAGCGGTAACGATCCCCCGCGTCTCCGGACGTAGTTTTCGATAATCTGCAATCTCTTCTGTCGTTAAGAAGGTGCCGACCTGGCTGAGCGGGCTGTCGAAGTCGTTCTCGGTGTAGTTCAGAGCGAAGCTTAGGTTAGTGACACCATTGCTACCCCAATCAATCGGCGTTGTTGCAACAACATCCACACCTTCGGTAGTGGTATCGAAAGCATTACCAAAATAATTCACCTGACCGAATTGTTCAGCATTGGCTATGCCAGTCGCTACCAGAGCCTGATATCTTGCGTAAGCAGCTCCAGCAGAAGGGTCTGTGGATACATCGTTTGCATCTTCATTGATGAACACACGATCTTCAATGTCTATGCTGTAGAAGTCTACCGTCAGGTTGACATTGGCTAGATCCGCAGTGAATCCGACTGTGTAGCTGTCCGCCATTTCAGGCTTTAGAGGCTGAGCTCCAATTGCTTGAGCTACAGCGGATGAAGCTGGGAACAAACCACGAAGAACAGGAACTCCATTCGGCACCCGCACACCGATATTTGCCGTACCTTGCTGACCTGGGGTCGGAGCACGCAGGGAAGTACCGAGCGAACCGCGAATGGCAAAGTTTTCAGTGACATCCAAGATACCCGCTAACTTCCAGGTTACCTCAGTGCCAAAGTCGTCATAATCCTCACCTCGTACCGCACCCTGCAGGAACAAATTATCGGTCACTTGATGGCTTAGATCCGCATACAGTGATG
>CAXRCG010000067.1:0-2409 GCA_964228885.1 Pseudomonadales bacterium
TGACAGCACTAATCGCAATCGGGACGTCCTGCAGGCTTTGCTCACGTTTCTGAGCCGTAACCAACACTTCCTCGAGTTGCGCGAAGGCGGAATTCGCTGTGAATAACGCTGCGATAACGATAGAAATCTGTTTTTTATTGATATTTTTCAATGTCTTATCTCCTTGCAAGGGAAAGTTTTTTGAGGCAAATGAAAACGCAGACCGTTGATCTCACGTTATGGGAGAGGCCCTCCCAAGGGTGCTCGGTCACGCTTGAAAATAGGGATCATGACTAGCACCAAAGAGAGCAGGGGTATGAACGTGAGGCCAAACACAATCTCGATATCGGCTGCACCAATCACGCCGGTGAGTAACAAAATCAGAGCGACGTGAAAGCCCAGGCCAACCAGGCCCAGTGACGCAGCTGCAACGGTTGAAAGTCTGTCCACACGATCTACCGCGCCCATCATCAGGACGGCAAAGAGGGCGTAGAGCCAAAACCCGAGGTACTCGAAAGAGGTATATAGAGAAAAGGGGATGGAGACGTTTAGCAGCGGGAGCAGTGTCTCAGCCATTGCGGACCCCGAGCCCCCTGTGACGGATGCCTCAGTCAACATCGGGATCGTCCAAATTGCCATGAACTTGGGAATTGCAAACGCCATAGTGGCCATGGCCACAGCGCCGACAGCGAGGATCACCGTTAGCGGTGCGACCCGACGCGCGCGCAACGCAATAGCGAGAAAGAAGCCTGAAAGGCTCAGCATTGCAATAATCTGATTCACCCAGCCCGCGACAAATGACCCCATATTTTCCGCGAGCCAAGCCAGCCTCTCGGTGTCTGTTGCGTCGGCTCCAGCGGGCGCATCCAAAGGAAGTAGCGCGGCCGCAAGACCTGTAAGGATGCACAGAATAACCGTGACAAAGCCGAATTGATTAAGACTGCGATCAAATGATGCATCACCCATAGTGTTTGGCCTGTTGCTCTGCATTTATTTGTATTCTCCGTATCCTGTTAGATCTTTTCTGAACCCGGATAAAGGCTTTTACATGTCAAGTGACAGGTTATAGCATGTCAACTGACATGCTGACAAGGTTGACAAATGAGCTACGAAATTACGCGCAGGGATTTAGTCGGGGGTATCGCCATAAGTGCCGGACGACTGCTACTCGGGGGCTGCGACAAAAAGTCGACCTCGCCGGTGGAAACAGCCGCGCCCCCTACCCCTTACTCGAGAAACTACTCTGGCTACTACCCACCCACAGAAACCGGTATGCGTGGCAGCCATGAGGGCTCCTACGAGGTTGCTCATGCCCTGAGTTGGCGCGGAGAAAAGCCAAGTGACTATCGGTCACTGGACGAAAACTACGACCTTGTCGTTGTGGGCGCTGGCATGAGCGGCTTAGCCGCCGCGCACTTCTATCAGAAAAAGATGGGGCCGGATGCGCGGATCCTTATTTTGGACAACCACGACGATTTTGGCGGGCATGCAAAACGCAATGAGTTTCATCAAGACGGTCGAATGATGGTTAGTCTTGGCGGTGCTCAGAACATTGAGTGGCTATCTTATAGCGATGAAGCAACTCAACTAATGAGCGATATTGGTCTCAATGAGGATTTCCTTGATCTGATGTCTGAGCGCACCGCCGCTGACTTGGCTTTAGTGGGCAATTTAGAGGCTAATAACGGTGTAGCCCTTCCCGGGGAGGCCGGTCATGTCATGGTGGGTGGAAATTGGAATAGTGTGATGTTTGGTGCGGACGGTTACGACGAGGTCATTGCATCCCTCCCCCTACCAGAAGACGAGAAGAAGAAACTCACCGAGTTCTGGGGAGGCAAGCAGGATTTCCTGGATGAGCTGTCCATGAGCGAGAAGTGGGACTACATCAACTCGGTAAGCTACAACCAATACCTAGTGGATAAGGTGGGTTTGTTACCCTCTACCCTACCTATACTCAATGCAATCATCCTCCACCTCAGTGGTATGTCAGGTTGGAATCTAACGATTGGAGAGGCCATCTTAGGCGGCGGAAGCGGTATTAAGTCGATGGGATGGTTTGGCAAGACTGCTGCCAAACTGGGCGGAGCCTTTCTCGACAGTCTTATATATACACGAATGTTCCCTGACGGAAATGCGTCGATAGCTCGCCTACTGGTCCGGCACTTAATTCCCGAGGCAGCACCTGAGGCCACGGGCCCGGAAAATATCGTCGCGGCGCGATTCAACTATGACGCGCTGGACCGGGAGGACCATCGGGTGCGGCTGCGTCTTAACAGCACTGTGGTTGGGGTCAGAGAATTGCCTTCGTCGACGGTGGAAGTGGACTACGTTGAGCGAGGGGAGGCTAAACGTGTCACCGCATCGCATTGCATCATGGCCTGTTATAACGGTCTCATCCCTGATATTTGCCCTGAAATGCCGGAGACACAG
>CAXRCG010000068.1:0-13436 GCA_964228885.1 Pseudomonadales bacterium
CCAGAGGGTCGAACTCCGCTTGCAATAACAACAATGGGGTGCTAACTCGCGTAGGATCTAATTCCTGCCATTGATGCAGATCCTTGAAGTCGACCCGAACCGGATCAGCAGACAGCGCAGCTGTCACATAAGCGGCAACGGCTTCATCGCTAATGGAACCCGGTGTTATAAAATCACTCGCCGCATTTTGTGCGGTGTTTTCCTTTGCCGGTGCCTCCGCTGGATATTCTAGTCGCTCGGTCGACGCAAACCTGCCTCGGTAGTAGGGGTACCCGAACAGTGTTACCGAGGAAACGAGTTCAGGCTGGCGCTGAACGACCAATTGCGCAACCATTGACCCATATGACCATCCAAACAGGTGTGAAGCGATCCCATTCCGCGACTTAATCCAGCAGAGAATGGCTGTTACATCCCGAGCTGCACGGTCAGGTGTTAGCCAGCCAGTATGATCTCTTGGCGTGCCGCCATAACCCCGCCCGTCTAGTGCGTATACCGTGTAGCCCTTTTCTACGAGGCCATCCATAAATGAAAGATTTTCGCCAGTTACTTGTAAGTCGAAGTTTGGTAGCGCGCTCCAGGTCTTGCCATGGAGTAGGAGCAGAGTGCCTTTTGGTTTAGTTGCGCGTTTCTCCCAGAGTGCCATGGGATGACCCTCCACCTCGACAGTATGCTGAAGCAACTCGGCTTTAGCGGTGGCTATTTCAAGAATAATGAGAGATCCGGCAAAGATGTAACGTGCAAGCCGCTGAAAAATTGTTGAAAGTTTTAAGGTTGTGGTGTCAGGCATCGGGTAATAGTGCACCAGCGTGCTGGTCGATGCCAGTGCAGAACAGAGCAAAAAATTTAGGCCAAGTCTAAGCGCGAAGCGTAATACAAGGTTACAATGTGTTCGTTCGAATCTTAGATTGAATGGAGTAAAATAGAAAATGAGAGAAGGTAGTCTCGAAGCACCAACTCGTCATCCCCTGGACTGGAAGTCTGAGGATTTCTGGGACAAGTCGTCACTCGATACTGAACTCGAACGGGTATTCGATATTTGCCATGGTTGCCGCCGTTGCGTCAGCCTTTGTGACTCGTTCCCAACGTTGTTTGACCTCGTCGATGAGTCAGAGACATTTGAGGTCGATGGCGTAGCAAAATCCGACTACATTAAAGTGGTAGATCAATGTTATCTGTGTGATCTTTGCTACATGACGAAATGCCCTTACGTGCCGCCGCATGAGTGGAATCTGGATTTCCCTCACTTGATGCTCCGAGCGAAAGCGCAGCGTTACAAAACCGACGGCGCTTCGTTGCGGGATGAGACGCTGACCAGTACTGACGCCGTGGGTAAAATGGCTTCTATTCCGTTGATAGATGTCACGGTTAACGCAGCGAACAAAACACCGTTGTTTCGTAATGCGCTTGAAAAAACTTTTGGCGTACACCGCGAAGCGCCAGTGCCTGAGTACCATTCAAAAACATTGCGCAAGCAGTTCAAGAATTCCCCCCAGACTGTAAAGGCGGTAGGCGAGACGAAAGGGAAGGTTGCCCTCTACGCTACGTGCTATGGAAACTACAATGCGCCCCATCTTGGTGAGGACTTTGTCTCGGTTTACGAACACAACGGTATTCATATCGACCTCGTGCCAAAAGAAGCCTGTTGTGGCATGCCAAAGCTAGAGTTGGGTGATCTTGATAGCGTGGATGAATTAAAACGGAAGAACGTCCCTGTGCTCGCGGAACTCGTCGATCAGGGTTATGATCTTATTGCGCCGGTACCGTCATGTGTACTCATGTACAAGCAGGAACTCCCGTTAATGTATCCCGATGACGAAGATGTGATCAAGGTTCAAAATGCTTTTTATGACCCATTTGAGTATCTCTACCTTCGACACAAAGACGGCGAATTCAATATGGACTTCAAGGCACCACTTGGAGACGTGAGCTACCAAGTAGCATGCCATCTGCGGGTACAAAATATCGGTTTGAAAGCTCGAGATATTCTTGATCTTGTGCCAGAGACAAAGGTCAAGCCAATTGAGCGTTGCTCAGGTCATGATGGGACTTATGCAGTAAAGGTGGAAACCCGAGCGAAATCAGTGAAAATAGCACGTCCTGTGGTTAGACAGGTGGGTGAGCATCAAGCTGATCACTTCATTAGCGATTGCCCCATGGCGGCGACCCATATTGAAAATTTGGCTGAGTCACTGTCGGCGGACGAAAAGCCGGGACAACACCCCATGACCCTTCTTCGGAAGGCATACGGTATTTAGACTTTGTACCGGTGAGTGGAGCCGGAAAATTTGCAGATAAAGGTATAACGAAATTATGACATTGAATGCATCAACTAGTGTGCCCTCAGGCGCGCTCCGGAGAGAAGATCTATGGTCTTTGGAGGAATATTCTGAGGAGCGAGCCGAATTTCGGGAAATGGTGTTAAGCCATAAAAAGAATCGGCAGATTTCAATTGGTGATCACATCCTGCTCATTTTTGAAGATCGGTTGACACTTAAGTATCAAATACAGGAAATGTTGAGGATAGAAAAGGTCTTCGAGGCACAGGGTATCCAAGATGAACTGGATGCTTACAATCCGTTGCTGCCGGATGGCGATAACTGGAAATGCACCATGTTGATTCAGTTTCCGGATGCCGATGAAAGGAAAGCCGAGTTAAAACGCCTGATCGGTGTTGAAGAAAAAATTTGGATCAAAATTGGCGACAGTGAAAAAGTGTTCCCCATTGCTGACGAAGACATGGAGCGTGAAAATGAAGAGAAGACCTCCGCTGTACACTTTTTGCGGTATCAACTTAGCGAGCAACAAATCTTATTAGCAAAAGCTGGCGCAGAGCTGACGGCGGGGGTTGAACATCCCGCCTATGTGACGCCGGACGTCCTGTTTACGGAGGCAGAAAGACAGGCTTTGTACGATGATTTAACGTAAATACCTATCCTGCTGACGATGCACAGTTAGAAGTGGCCCGCCTTACAGACCGCTTACTTCAAATCGCTGTTCCCGCGGAATGTATTTAGATACACTTTGGCATGCTTTAATTCCATGGTGTTCGCCGGTTGTATTCTTGACCATTGATGCAACGCCAATAGCAATCGCTACATCAATAGTAGAGAACAAGTTGGTATGAAATATATTATCCGAACGCTGGGGTCGGGACGAAGGCGGTCGCGTGAAACGCGCTGGTTAGGGGTGCTGATGCTTAGCCTCGCCATCTCGGGTCTCGCCGCCCGCACTGCCATCGCCACTGAGGCCATGGACCGCGAAGCAGTATACGAGCAAGCTAAGAAAGCAATGCGAGATGGTCGCACTGAGGCTGCCTATCAACTCTTGATGCAATATGAGATCAACTGGTCCGGAGAAGACGCCTTTGACTATCTGTTCGGTGTGGCGGCACTCGATAGTGGTCATGCTGGTGATGCGATTTTTAGCTTACAGCGTCTTGTCGCACGTCAGCCTGCCTTCTCCGGCGCGCGTCTCGAATTGGCAAGAGCCTATTACGATGTGGGTGATAATGAGTTAGCTCGGATCGAGTTCGAAAGAGTTCAAAGTGAAAACCCGCCGCCCAACGTTGCACAGACCGTAAGCGATTACATGGCAGCGATTGAGATCAAATCCCGAGAATATCAGGCAAGCGCGCAGTACTATATCGAGTTGGGCGGTGGCTATGACACTAATGCGCCTGCGTCAACAGATGAAAATATTTTCCTTAATTTTGTCCTCAATCCAACAAACCTCGAGCAATCATCAGCTTTTGCCAAAGTAACCCTAGGTGGTTTGTGGAACAATCCTGTCTCTCCCTCTTCTCAGGTTCTTTTCAATGCTCGGCTTGATCACAGGGCGAATCCTTCTGCGCACTTTGTCGATGCTTCAAACATTGATCTGGGTGCTGCCTGGAGTTGGAAGGCAGGTGAAAGCGCTGCCTCTATCGCTGCTAATACGCTCTTTAGTGCACTAGATGGTGAATATAACAAAAGAGACATTGGTGTGATGGGCACATATGCACGAGAGATCAATGATACATGGACTGTTACAGGATTCGTTCGTGGCGGTGCAATCCGCTTTGAGGAGGCTGCGTTAGAGATTCGGGATGTAGACCAAGTCCTTTATGGTCTGAGTCTGAGTCAAGACTTCAATAATGCGCAAATGAGCATTTCTTTAACAGGAAATACCGATGATGCCGTTGATGCGGGGGGGCAATTTTCTGCAGAAGGTTATGGTGTTCGGTTTACTAACAACTGGTATAGAAAAGGTGGCAGTGTCATCTTTCTTGATGCCAGCGCAACAAAAACAGAGTACGACACGCAATTTTTTGGTCTTGACAGAAGGGATGATCTCTATGCAGTAATCCTTGGAAGCGCCTGGTCTCAGTTCCCTTCGAAGGGATGGGTCACGACGTTAAACCTTAATTATAGTGTTAAGGATTCAACCGTAAGCTTATATGAGTTTAATCGGTTAGAAGTCGGCATAACGCTACGTAAAGTGCTGGATTAGGGGCCGGATATGAGCATAAAAAAAAGTACGAGATTAGATAAATTCACGACTGCCGGCATCTTGGCTCTGCTTTTGATAGCCGGGTCTCTTTCAAGTTCGGTGCAAGCCAGTGTCGGAAGAGTCCTGTTCAAATACGGTAACGTCACGGTCGATTCAGCAAATGCCAGACTACTCCGCCAAGGCGCGACGGTTGACGAAGGCGATGTGATTGTGACGGGTCCGAAGGGTTACGTTCAGTTGCTCTTAGACGACGGTACAAAAGTTGCCATAAGACCGAATTCTAGCTTTGAAATTGTAGCGCTTGAGATGCCTGCAACGGCAACTGCGCCGGCAGTGGGTGCTGGTACAACTCTGAGGGCCAGTTTTAGGTTGCAGAAAGGCGGATTTCGAACCTTAACCGGTCGAATAGCACAACAAGATCCAAGCGTTTACCAGGTAACTACACCAGCCGCTATCATTGGTGTCCGTGGTACTAACTATTCCACACGTCTTTGTGCTGGAGATTGTGGCGCCGGTGACGATGGACTCTATGTCGGCGTTTCGGAAGGGGCAGCGACGCTTACCAATAGTGCGGGAGAGCTTGATATTCCAAAGAACGCCTTCGGTTTCGCGGAAGACTTTAACACGCCCCCGCAACGGCTGCTGTCACCGCCAGCCAGTTTGCAAGAAGAAGGCTCGATTTCTCTGGAAGCATCTGATGATGACGAAGAAAGCTCAGACGAAGAAAGCTCAGACGGTGAAAGCTCGGACGAAGGGGATTCAGAAGGCAGTGATAGCGATGGTGAATCTGAAGAAGGCGACGCCGATGGCAGCGACTCGGAGGATAGCGGATCTAACGATGAGGGTAGCGCAGAAGAAGGTACTGGTGAAGAAGGTACTGCTGAAGAAGTTAGTGTAGAAGAAGTTAGCCCAGATCAGAACGCCGCTGATGACGGAGCCAACAGTGGTGCATCAGGTGACGGTGGCGCCGATCAATCGGGTGCGGATGATGGTAACGCTGGCGCAGGATACGAGGAAGTCGCTGCAGAATTTGGCGGTGGAACGCCGCCCGTGCCTTCTGCGCCTGCAACAGGCGCAGAAACCGCTAATACGACCGCAGCCCCCGAAGAGCCTGAACGAGAAATCGTCGCTGAAGGTGCAGGGGGGCAAACAGTCGATATTACTGACGGGCAGAATGTCGTTACCCGTACAGCTGGGTTGGCGCTGAGTGTTGGGGGCGAAGCGAGCGGCATAAATACAGACTTCGACCGGGTGGCATTTGACGAAGATAATAATTTGGTCAGGTTTTCAGACGTCGACTCATCTGATGTCTCAGTCACCTATGATGTGGGTTCGGCTACGATAACTAACACAGGGTTTGAACCCTCGGGTTCCCTGCGATGGGGACGATGGGCTGGAGGTGCAGGAACACTCGAGACAGAAACGACCTCAAGTGATATTGATCTAACTGAGTCTAGTTTGCATTGGGTTATTGCGCCGTTAAGCACAAATCCTGATCGAGTAATTACTGGATCTGCTGATTACACGTTGGTGGGTAACACTGATCCAACCGATGATCTTGGCAATAGAGGCGTATTAGGTGCCGCAAGCTTTTTTGCGGATTTCACCAATTCAATAGTTGAAAGCGATGTGCAGCTTGGTATAGCGGACGAGGTTTGGACGGCTTCTGGTAGCGGAGCGATTACCTCAAACCTCTTTGACGGTCTGTATAGCACTGTCACTGTGAATGGCAGTTCAGGTGCCTCTGGTTCCTTTGGTGGCGTATTTAGTGATTCGGCATCAGGTGTGCCCGGTGCGGCAGGCCTGAGTTATCAGCTCACTAACAACAGCAGAACGGTCAGCGGAGTAGCAGTATTCAATATCACCTCTGCTGGCACGGCGGTTGATACTTCACAGTAGAGCGCCTAATAAAGATTGAGGTAGGGTGAAAGTAAATGGACATTAAAATGCCGACAAATTTTAATAAGATAAAGGCCTCTGCTGCGTTCTCGCTAGTCGTGTTTTTAACCGCTTGTGGCGGTGGCAGTGGGGGCGAATCTAGCAAGCAAACATTAGCGGGTAGCGGCGCACCTGTCCCAGTGCCAACCGCAACTAACGGCGGCAAAACGGTGACCGGAGTAGCTTCTAAAAGCCCCATCGCTGGTGCAGATGTGTCGCTTTTCGAAATCGATAGTTTCGGGAACCCTTTCAGCACTGCCATCGCGACGGGGCAGACCGATGACAATGGCACTTTTTCCCTCTCGGTGGAATCAGAGGCCGATTTGCTGCTAAAAACGAGTGGTGGGGTTTTCATCGATGAGTCGGATCAGGAACCGGATCTGGCATTAAAGAGAAGAATTACACTCGGTACAGACGAAGGCTTTATGTCGTTGATTCGCGCTGACAGTTCGACTGCGGCGATTACGCCTTTCACCGATATACTTGTGAGACGAGCGCAGAATGAAGCTGCTGAGAGAGGAGGTTTCAGCGAAAAATTTGTCATCATTAAATCGTTGATTGACGAAGAACTGGGAATTGATGTGTTGAGTACGATACCGGCTAATCCCATTAACCCTGCCACTGACGCAACTGCTGCACAGATGCAATACGCACTGTTCTTAGGTGGTTTTGCAAACGCTTTAAACAACGTTAGCTTGCAGTTAGGTGAAGCCACACCCACGTTCGATATAATACAAGCAGTTGCCGAAGACTTGAGCGATGGTGATTTGGATGGTCATTATTTTGGCGATCCTATCATCATTGAGCAAGCCGGAGGGGGTTCACTACCGCTACCGAGTGGTATAGATTTTAATCAGGAACTGGCGAGATTTAGGAACAATAATTTTGATGCATTTTCATCAACCACACTCCCTCAGCCAAGTGGCGCTAGCCTTTCAAACGCGCCGCCTGCCGCTAATGCTGGCGCAGACCAAACCGCAACGGACGGTGCTGTTGTTACGCTATCTGGCGCGCAAAGTGCCGACCCGGAAGGTGACACACTGTCTTTTAGTTGGGCGCAGATATCAGCTTCGCCCGCTGTCACTTTAATAGGGGCTGATACGGAGACGCCATCTTTTGCGGTCGAAACCAATTCGGTCACTGCTTTAACACACAGGTTCAGATTAACAGTGACGGATAGCGTTGGCTTTACGTCCACTGATATCGTGGATGTTGTCATCAATGCAAACGCACCAGCAACAGCGAATGCTGGCGTAGACCAAACAGTGATGACGGGTGATTCTGTTACATTGACTGGCACGCAAAGCGTTGACCCTGAAAATCTTGCGCTGTCCTTCAGTTGGGAGCAAATATCAGATACACCAGCTGTTACCCTCATCGGAGCTGATACAGAAACGCCATCGTTTGTCGTAGAAACGGTGACATTAACCGGTCTTACTCACACTTTTCAACTAACGGTAACTGACAGCGCTGGCTCGACATCAACCGACACCGTTGACGTCGATATCATTGCAAACGAAGCGCCCACGGCAAATGCGGGAGCAGACCAATCGGCGTCTGATGGCGATACAGTGACATTGTCAGGTGAAGAGAGTGTAGACCCTGAAGGTCTCGAACTGGCTTTCAGTTGGCGGAAGATTTCAACATCACCTGTTGTGACACTCACCGGGGCTGATACAGCAACGCCGTCTTTTGTCGTAGAGGCGGGCTTGTTTGCAGGCGTTACTCACCGGTTTGAACTAACCGTGACGGATAGCGTTGGTACCACGTCGACGGATACCGTCGATGTCACAATCAATTCAACCTTCAGTTCGTCATTGTTTGTCATCTTAGACAGTGGCCAGCATATAAAAAATGGTAACCCTGTAGATGGCGGTGCAAAAATTGACTTCAATACTGACGGTACGGGTCTATTTTTTGGCGGCCTAGGGGTAGGGGCGTTTGACTGGAGTGAAACAAGTACGGGTTCCATCCTCATCGATTTCTCTGGTATCGGGGGACTGGTACAAGATCAATACACTGACTTCGGCAGCGATAATGGTATTGGTTTGGGGCCTGACTTTGGCGGAATTATCAGTGGGCCGATCGACCAGGGAGACTCAACGATACAAGTTCAAGTCACAGAAAAGCTCAATTCGATTGAGTTCTCTCTGCTTGACAGTAGTGACGGCAGTGAACGTCTAACGGCCACTATATCCGGTGTTATTGAGCGATTTGATGTGCTTGCTGATACGCAGCTGCCTGATGAGTTAGTGACCGACACAGAAGATGTTGCCGTCTACGATGCATCAGTGCACATTCCATTTACGGCACCTTTGGCATCAAGGGTTTTACCTACAGCGGCCCGCACCGGTACCCCCTCACTATTTGATGATGAGCTCTACGATGACAAGGTGTCTTTTGAGACTAATGGTACGGGCTTTGCCCAGTATAAGAACCAGACTTTTGAATGGACGATTGAGTCCGATGGGCACCTAAAGCTCGTTTTTGCAGACGGAGAAGTAGCGGATTACTTTAACTTTAATACATTACCAGAAGGCGATGCAGTTGGTGTCATTTACACGAAGCTTAATGGCGATGTGATTAGTGATGGTTTCCTCTCGGTTGAACAGCAAAGCGTTGATTTGACGATCGAAAATTCAGCCGGCATCTATACGGTGCAGCAAACCTTCGATCTGGAGAATGGCTCCGTCGTTGAACAGAATGAGGTAATTCGACTGTACCCGAATGGCACAGCGCAGCTGGAAAGAACGGCTATTGACCCGGTGACAGGTGCGCGTAATCCTATTTATTCGCCCTCGGGATTATGTTGGGAGGCATCAGGCGACCAGCTGACGGTGATTACCACTTTCTCTGATGTTATCAACACCGGTGCTGAAGACTGTCCGGCATCCTTGGATCAGTTCACGCCATTTGTTCGCAATGTCTTGTCTGTCTACCAGATTGAAGAAAACACTTATCGCGGTCATTTTTCAAAGGAAGAATCTGCGTGTCTTCGCAACCAGGGTTCAACCTCTGACTGTTCGGTAACAGAATTCAAAGACATTTATCTTTCGATCAGCAATAGAGTTGCTCTGGCATCTACGCCTGTTTATGCCATCGCAGATCAGGCTGCCGCGCCGGATTTGATCAGCAGCTTTGACATAGATGTACTGGCGAATGATGTGCCAGGAGATAGCCCTATTGATTCAACAACAGTGGTGATTGAAACCCAACCGCAATTCGGTTCTGTTGCGGTCGATGGTGACTCAGGTGTGATCACGTATACGCCGGGTGAAGACTTTCCCGGTGATGATGTGTTTTTCTATCGAGTCTCAGGTACCAGTGGGGCTGGATCGCAGTCATCCTATGCGCCGGTGATTATCAGTGTTGATGCGGTCTCTGATGCTGGTGTCGATTTACTGGCTCGATCGGGTGAGTCTGTCGTGCTCGATGGTACTGGCAGTAGCGCCCTCGGTCCACTGACCTACTCTTGGGTTCAGTTGTCTGGCCCGATTCAGTCCTTGACGGACCCCAACAGTGCAAATCCAGCATTTGAGGCGACTGGTTTCCCAGTTTCCGAAACCGTCTTAGAGTTTCAACTTCGGGTTGAGGACCAGGACGGTAATATTGACTTTGACTCTGTCAACGTAACGCTGCCTGCAGCAATCACAATGACTTTCTTTGCTACAGGGGTCGTCGATGTTCCTATCCAATTTGGTATTGATGTTGATGTCGAAGGGGTAATTGTTAGTTTGAGCGAGGATGGCACCGGCTTTATCAATCAAAGTTCTGGAAGCTACTTACTGGACTGGTCTGAAAGCACAGGCTCACTCGTTCTGGATTTTACCCGCAATAACGGTGGCGGAGCAGAAAGTCGCTCATACACGGTTTTCGAAGATGTTGATGGGCTCACCGGTGAAGAAGAAGTGAGGGTGACTGAATTTGATACGGGCGCCCAATTGTTTTTTAACCTCGACGGAGATGGTAAAGATTCTGTTGATTTAAATGTGGCGACCAAAGAGGAAAGGTTCGATGTGACAAATGGCGTGCCTCTGAGCCCAGTTTTCTCAAATAACAATGAAGCGATTGTCATCTATGATCCGGTAGATCAGGTGCCTTATGCGTCCCTCGAAGACGTGTCCTTGAGCTTGCCCACTGATGTGTCTATAGCCGTGACAACGATTAGAGACGCACCGGCGTTGCAAAGCGATGAGCTGACCTTCGCTGCTAACGGCACCGGTACAGCAAGATTCAAGGCAGAATCCTTTGCCTGGAATATCGCCGTTGACGGACATCTACAAGTCGAATTTAGTGGCGGAGATATTGCCAGCTATTTCAAGCTTGAAGCAAAAAATTCCGGAGATTTGGTCGCACTGTTATACCAGTATGCTGGTGGAGATGTGCGCGCGCGTTCAGAGTTATCGTTTACCAAACAGGCGACGTCCGGCTTTGTCGAAGGTAGTCTCGCGGGTATCTATTCGACGATTGGCTCGGAGGAGCTCGAAGACGGGACGGTCGTCGCTTCAGAGTCTCGCTATATCGTTAATGCAGACAATACCGGTATTCTTGAACTTCAAAATATTGATCCAGTCACAGGTCAGACAGTGGGTTGGTCTAACAGCTCATTTGGTATCTGCGCTGAAGTGATTGCTGGAGACATGGTCTGGTACAGAACCAGAAATCGAGATGGCCGTTACCAGGGTAGTCTGCAGCCTTCAGTCTCTCATTGCGAAAGCTTAACATCAGCGGATGTGTCTTTTGTTAGAACGCATACTTTGTTTGAGGAACGAACAAATGGCGATATTGCAGTGCTTGTTGCTAATGGTAACAATGACTGCGGCGTCCCGCCGACAGCGAGTCAGGAATGTGATGAAACCGTCATAAATACGGTGGGTTACTTTCCAACGGTCTTCAATTTCACGCCGTATGATAGCCAAGCACCAATCACCGTGGCTGACAGTGGCTCAATCGTTAATGGTGAAACGAGGCGCTTCGATGTATTGTCAAACGACATTTTAGGAGACAGCGCGCTCGATCTTTCGAGTATTGAAATAGTGGCTCAGCCGCGAGACGGAGTTGCGACAATAGATACTAGTACCGGCGAAATCATTGTTTCGTTAGATACGAATGATTCGACGGCGACTGTTTTTTATCGAGTGTCCGATATTAATGGCAATGTATCAACCATCAGTGTGCTTGATATTGTGGTCAACTCTCTTTAGAAACTTGTCTCTCGCTACCGATTTAAGATATAAGGATAGGTCGGTAGGGGGAACATTTGAATAGATATTGTCTAATTTTATCGGTGGGCGCGCTGTTTCTTTGCAGTGCAAAGACCACCTTTGGATGCTCAAATCTGCTTGTCGATATTAAAGACGGCGAAACCCTTGCTATTCAGAAGCTTGATCTTGAGACTGACATCAAAGTTGACGGTCGTCTTGACGAACCACTTTGGCGGTCTTTGCCCGCTTACGACGAGTTTATCGTAACCACGCCTGAAACCCTTGGCGAAGTCCCTCATGCAACGGTGGTCAGGCTCGCCTACTCCGATGAGGGGTTTTATGTCGGGGTCGATTTAGAGCAATCCGAAGAAACGCTAATGAAACGACTTTCCGGTCGTGACCGGCGTGATATTACCCGTGATACGGTCAGCTTCACCTTGGATACATCTGGGGAGGGGCGTTACGGCTATTGGTTTAGCGTAAGTCTTGGGGATTCGCTGCAAGATGGCACGGTGTTACCTGAACGCAAGTTCACCAGTGATTGGGATGGTGCGTGGTACGGCGCCAGTCATCAGACTGATACCGGATGGACCGCAGAATTTTTTGTGCCTTGGGGCACTGTGTCGATGCCAGCCGGTAGCGAAGAACAACAGGCGGTAAGAAAACTGGGGTTATTCATGTCTCGTCAGGTCGGCTACTTAGACGAGCGCTGGAGCTGGCCAGGTCTGCTGAGCTCGGAATCGAAGTTTCTATCGGTGCTGCAGCCTATCGAAGTCCGTGGGGTCAGCCCTAAAAAGCAGTATGCATTTTTTCCGTTTTCAGCGATAAGTCGAAACAGAGTCGATCACGAAACTCGATATCGGCTAGGTACCGATTTTTTCTGGCGCCCGTCGAGCAACCTGCAGCTTTCAGGCACCGTCAACCCTGACTTTGGATCTGTTGAGTCTGATGATGTCGTAATTAATCTCAGTGCTACGGAAACTTTCTTTCCGGAAAAGCGGCTGTTTTTTGTCGAAGGGCAAGAAGTGTTTGTTGCGTCGCCAAGGGCAGATACCCGAGGGAGTGGTGTCGGTAATCGTGGTGCCCCTTACACAATGGTGAACACAAGAAGGATTGGTGGTAAGCCAAGAAGCCTGTCTCTCGCTGCGGATGAAAATATCACCGACCGTGAACTGGATCTGCCGGTGGACCTCATGGGCGCGCTCAAAGTGACGGGGCAAACTGGTCGTCTACGTTACGGTTTGTTCGGTGCCTTCGAAGAAGATGTGGACATCCGTGGTACCAAAGCGGGCGCGCCTGTGAAGTTTACGCAGACCGGCAGCGATTATGGTGTCGCGCGTCTCATTTATGAAGATAGTAAAGCCGGCGCATATAGAGCCTTTGGGGTCCTATCTACAGCGGTTCTACATGAAAGCGGTGATGCGTTGGTTACCGGGATCGATGGACACTATCTGACGTCGGACGGAAAAATACAGCTGGATGCACAGGTAATGACCTCGGACATTGATGGCCAATCACGCGGCTATGGTGGATTTATCGATGGTGAATTTGCGATTAAAAAAGGCGTTGTGCAACGCGTCGGCATTGAGTATTTCGACCGTGACCTTGATATCAACGATCTAGGTTTCTTGGAGCGCAATGATAGTTTTCGCATTCGATCATCTCATATTCGAACCTCATCAGGTTTAGGCTGGGCAAAAAGTAATCAGTTCGATCTTCGTGGATACGTGCAGGAAAATAACGACGGTATATTTACCGGCGCTGGTATCTTTTTGTCAGATAGCCTGACATTTAATAATCTATCCA
>CAXRCG010000069.1:0-8088 GCA_964228885.1 Pseudomonadales bacterium
CAATGATAGGCCCCTTTGTCATCTATTTTATGTTCAATACCATCGTCGACATCGCTGACGAAGCGAAAGACCTGACCCTACCGGTCGTCGGTGCAGAATATGCACCGGACCTGGTTGATTTTCTAGAACAGAGTGGCATTAAGTTAATACCAATCGAGACCGGATATGCGGCGTCAAGTGAAGCGCGCATCTCAGCGCCCTACCTATATCCTGCTCGCCTGTTGGCGGACATCCGTGAAAAGATCGAGAACCGAACCTATGACTTCGTTCTGCTGATACCACCAGACTTTAGCATACGGCTCGGAGCATCAAAAACTGTCAACCTCGAACTCTTTCACGAGAGCTCACGTGCAACCGCGCAGGCCAAGATGGGCAGGGTTCAGCAAACGATCTCAGCATGGTACCAGGAAACAGCCTCACTCAGACTGATGGCCCGCGGAATTAGCCCGACGATCGCAAGGCCAGTAAGCATCGAGAAAATTGATGTCGCTAGTCCCCAAGCAAGAGCCCAAAGAATTCTCGGCATGATTCCCTTTTTTATCATTGTTGCTGCTTTCGTCTGTGGTATGGGGATCGCGGTCGATGCCACCGCCGGCGAGCGCGAACGCAAATCGCTGGAGCCACTACTCGTCAACCCGATTCAGCGAACCAGTATCGTCGTTGGAAAGTGGATGGCGGCAGCAACATTTTCTGGCTTAGGTCTGCTATTAGTGATGGTACTTAACCTGTTAGCACTCAACCAGGTACCCCTCGAACAGCTGGGACTTAGTTTTACTATCAGTGCAACGGAGATAGTTGGTATTGCCATGATCACACTGCCTTTGGCATTTTTTGCCACGGCACTTCAACTATTTGTTGGTATTTTTGCGAAGTCTTTTAAAGATGCGCAGGCCTATCTTTCCGTGATTTCGATGCTGCCAATGGCACCTTTATTCTTCAATATTTTCAACACAGTCGATCGAGAATTATGGATGAGTCTGGTACCGATGCTAGGTCAGCACATGTTGTTAGCCGATGTGGTTGCAGGAAAAAATCCACCACTATTTGATTTCGCCGCCGCTGCGGTCAGCGTTGTGTTGTTCTCTCTTATATTTATCTATGGTGCAACGCTTGTTTTCAAGCGAGAACGCATTATTTTCTCATAAGCGCTGGTCGATCGCGGCTCAAAAGACAACGCATTTGCAGCGATTGACTTTATCGCCCCGCCTGTTACTGTCTCGTTTTTCTCACCAACATCATCAGCCGGTGACGCGTCAGCGCCAGGCTCGCAGAATTTTGATGCAGGAATAACAATATGAAAACAAAGACCAGCGCATTTTGGATGCCTTTTACCGCAAATCGAAAATTTGCATCGCAACCAAAGATGATTGAGGGTGGTGATGGTATGTATTACACCACTGAGGACGGCCGAAAAATCATTGATGGAACGGCAGGACTCTGGTGTTGCAATGCGGGTCATAGCAGACCCGAAATTGTTGAGGCGGTTTCCAGCCAAATCAAAAAACTCGACTATGCACCCTCATTTCAACTGGGACATCCCAAGGCATTCGAACTTGCTGAACGTTTGGTAGCGCTTAGCCCAGCCTCACTCGATCACGTTTTCTTTACTAATTCAGGATCCGAGTCTGTAGACACGGCGCTAAAAATTGCCTTGGCATATCAACAGCTCAGAGGAAAGGGTCAAAAACAGAGGTTGATTGGACGTGAAAAAGGTTATCACGGCACAGGGTTTGGCGGCATTTCTGTAGGAGGCCTTGGCAACAACAAGCGATTCTTCGGTACAGCACTACCGACAGATCATCTGCCTCATACCCTCAATCCGGAAAGCGCATTCAGCCGAGGTTTACCGGAGGCAAACAAAAATCAACTAGCTGAACTAGAAGCGATCATTGCACTGCATGATGCCTCCACAATTGCGGCGGTCATCGTTGAACCAGTCGTGGGGTCAGCGGGGGTTATCGTGCCGCCTCAAGGTTATCTCAAGAAACTCAGAGAACTGTGTACAGCGCACGATATTTTGCTCATTTTCGACGAAGTAATCACAGCCTTTGGTCGTATTGGATCCGCGTTTGCTGCTCAGGAGTTTGAGGTTTTGCCAGATATCATTACCACAGCCAAAGCGCTAACGAGCGGGGTCATTCCCATGGGAGCGGTGTTTGTATCCAACGAAATTCATGAGACTTTCATGAAAGGCCCAGAAAACGCCATTGAACTATTTCACGGATATACCTACTCTGGACATCCAGTCGCCGCGGCCGCGGCGCTAGCGTGTCTTGATATCTACGAGAAAGAAAAGCTATTCGAGCACTCGAAGACAATAAGCACACATTTTGAAGAAGCCGCGCATGGCCTCGCTAACTGTGCGAATGTAAAAGATGTGCGCAACTATGGTCTTATGGCTGCAATAGAACTTAACAGCGATCCATCCGGGGTCGGCACCCGCGCCTTTGAGGTTTTCAACAAATGTTTCTTTGAGAAAGACATCTTAGTCAGAGTTACTGGCGATGTAATTGCCCTGTCTCCACCGCTCATCGCATCGGAGAAAGAGATTACCCGGTTGTTTAGTCAGCTAGCTGAAGCCATCAACGAGACTGGGTAGTCATCCTCTCTACCTAAGCGCACTAGCGATAAGCCTGGCCAAACGTGTCCGTGTAGACCATCTTGTCGACCGGCCGACGTCTGATGGGGCCATGTCCTTTTAACACAGGATATCCAATCGGGATGTGTGCGCAAGTGAACCAGTTCTCAGGGATATCAAGCAGCACACGGACCTCAGATTCTCGATAACATAGCAATGTTGTTAACACACAACCCAACCCTTCAGCCCGGCAAGCGAGCATGAGATTCTGAACTGCCGTGTATACTGATCCACCGCCAACGATCGAGGGTCGGTCCAGATCGCTATCAGTGATAGCCATCATTTTGGGGTTAAAGCAAAACACAAGCAATTGCGGCGTATCTGCAAGGTAATCTGCCAAATAGTCCCCCGCTCTCAGCATTTTCGTAGAACTGTCTCTTTGAGACGCGGGCATTTGATCAAGTCCCCTGCGCATGGCACTGGTGTATTTCTGCCACTCTTCCTTATACATTTCCTGAAACACAGCCATCTTTGTTCTATCTTTGACGGTGACGATTCGAAAGGGTTGGGTATTACCTCCGGTTGGCGCCCAAGCGGCTGCTTGAAAAACTCTAGCCATTACATCATCAGGTATAGGATCGGGTTTTAACCGTCGTACGGCTCTCAGCGAGCTCATCGCTTCATAAATTTCCATTCAATACTTCCTTATCTAGCGAGATAAATACCTTAACCATTACGACGAGCGAATTGCATGCCTACGCAAAGATCGTGTGATTGTGAAACCGGCGTCGCGCAGGATACGGAAAAACATCAAGCAACTGTTGTTCATTGATATTAGTTTGCACTCCCTGCCAGAATTCTGCGGTAAACAAGTCGCCGTGTAATTCTGTGAAGATATCTTTCATCGGTCCAGAATTAAACAGGAAATTTTCAAATTCTTCCGGAAAAACATCGTTTGGTCTTACATCGTACCAAGGTTCAGCGGACATCGAATCTTCTGGGTTCTGTGAAGGTGGTATCTTTCTAAAGTTAATTTCGGTCAGATAGCAAATCTCGTCGTAGTCATAAAAAACCACGCGACCATGTCGAGTCACACCAAAATTTTTCAGCAACATATCTCCCGGGAAAATATTTGCCGCCGCCAGTTGCTTGATGGCGCTACCATAGTCATCGATGACCTGACGAAGTTCATATCCACTTTTGTCGCTTAAATACAGGTTGAGTGGCGTCATCATCCGCTCTGTATAAAGGTGTCGCACAATGACTAGATCGTCAGTGAGCGTGATGGCCGATGGAACAACCCGTTCAAGTTCCGCGATGAGTGCTTTCGAAAACCGCTGCCTTGGAAAGGACATATTTGAAAATTCCTGAGTGTCGGCCATCCTGCCCACCCGATCATGCGTCTTCACAAGGTAATAAGCATCACGAACCTGATCTTGCGTCAGGCTTTTCGTTGGAGAGAATTTATCTTTAATAATCTTAAAGACGACCTGATAAGATGGCGATGCAAACACGGCCATGACCATTCCCTTGGTGCCTTCAGCAATGACAAACTGATCACTAGAGTCATCTAGATGGTCAAGAAAACTTCTATAGAAAACAGTTTTGCCATGTTTATAGAAGCCCAAGGACATATAAAGCTCCCAAGCCTTTTTGTTGGGTAAAAGATCCAGCAAAAACTCAACCATCTCATTCGGGTAAATAACATCGACCATAAAATAAGCACGGGTGAAGCTGAAAATTCGACTCAGGTCCCTCTCGTTCCATAATACCGTATCAATGAAAAGCCCATCACCCCGATTTTGAATCGGAATTGCAATGGGGAATACGTGGCCATCGGCTTTCATTCTGCCAATGAGGTACGCCCCCTTATTTCGGTAAAAAACATGCTTGAGCATTGAAAACTCGATCCTGACCGACTGCCGTAGCAACGGAATTGATTCAAGCATAGCGGAGACAACCGACCGAATATCCGCTGGAAGGTTCAACCACGGCGAATCAAATTCGTATGCTGATAACATCTCCTCAACCAGCACGTTCAATTGAGATTCAGGACCAAACCTCTGCACCAAATCAGCATCAAAATGGGGCGCATCGATGAGAGATTCACGCACGAAGAGAGACTCATCTGACAGCAATTGGTCTGGAAACAGTTTTCGATATACTGTGTTGAAAACTGTTTCTGCCAAACCGAAGTCAGGCCGACTTTTTATCAGCGATTCGTAATGGCGTTTGATTTCAGACCAACTATCAGGCGGCATGGCTGCTACCAATGGTGTGATCTTTGTCACCGTTTGACCGATAACACGTTTATATAACTCGATTCGTTTGATGGCAGCGACTTGTATACCTTTCCAGTCAGCTGTCTCAAAGCGGACCTGTGCCCCAGCGGTGATCTGTCGAAATTCGTGTCGATACTCGGAGTAACCCTCGAGAATCAATCTCGCGATATCAGCATTTAAATCGGTTTCGATAGGTCACTTCCTGCAGCTGGCAGCGCTTTACCTAACATATCCAATGTTGCACCTATAAATCGATGTTGGGAAATTAAGCCATTGTTTGCTTTGCAGAATTCGAATACTGACGCATCAGAATTCGAAGGGCAAATGCAAACATCAACGTGTCGGAACATTGGCAGATCATTCGACCCGTTACCGATCGCATAAGTTCTAACCTCCTGTATCGATTCGAGATGACGAATTAGCTGAACACCATCCCCCTTGTCGACTTCAACCATCACATCTAAGTAACCATCGCTGACGGAATGATGATAAACCAAATATTCTCTCCCCACCGGCGCGTGTTGCTCGATCAAACGACGCAGATGTTCTTGCATTTCCTCACCACACACACCTTCTGGAACCCGCAAAGTAAGGTTCGCCTTTTTTGGTGAAGCGCCAACGTGATGACCTATTTTACGGGCAAGCAATTTAGCACCATCTTTCTCATACCACTCCATGAGGACGGGTATTTTTTCAAGGCTAGAATACGCGGTATGCAAATGTGGAAGGTCTTGAGCATACTCCACCAAATCCAGATTTCTTAATTCGTCCATCGAGAAGCCCGCTGCGCCATGTTCGGCAATGATGTATTTTAATTTTTGGCTATTGATTGCTTCCGCAAGAAAGATTGACGCCGCTATCGAGCGACCCGTGTTCAACACCATTACATCGATATCGCTCTCATCGAGGACTTCACCCAACTCACCCAGCGCATTGCGTTGGAACGGCATCAACTGCGCTGATTCAAAAGGCAATGATGCACCATCAGGTGTGTTCAGGCAGCCGTCAACATCATGAAAAAGAATATGCCGCATAGATTTTGCTTTTATCGCCACGGACTCACGGTTCACGCCCGTTCTGTTGTCGGTGCGCCGCGCGCGGCATCATCGGCGTCGATCAAAGCGTCAGTTAGCTTTTCCATCATCATACTCCTGGCGCTAGGGTTGGTGTTTACCAGACTGTTCATCTCGTTTGGATCATCAACTAGATTGTAGAGTTGCTCCTCCTTTTTACTATTCCTACTCATCCGATATTCATTTGTAATGATAGAACGAGTCTTGCTGGGAAATGATGTTAATTTAGCGGTGATATCTGCAATGTCATCTTCAATCAACACATAATCACGCACGCTGTCTGTCGGATTATCCAGCACTGGGGCCAGACTCTTACCCTGGATGCCGTCGTAGCCTTTTATCCCACACAAATCCAGCAACGTGGGTCCCAGATCAATACTAGACGCAAGCGATTGAGTACGACCCGCAGCCTTGCCCGGCGCGTTAATCACCATGGGCACCTGCAGCGTACCTCGGTAGTTCATAAAGCCTTTCAAAAACAGACCATGATCACCCATCATGTCACCGTGATCACTGGTAAAGACAACGATCGTATTGTCTTCAATACGAAGTTTTTCAAGTGTGGAAAGAATTTGACCAACGCCGTCATCTATCATCTCAACCATACCGTAGGTTGCTGCCATAGCTTCAGCCAATAACTTGTCATTGCCGTAACCACAGGGTGCGACCCAATTACGTTGATCTTTCGGGTGTATTCGCCGTATTTGTTGCAGATGAGCAGGTGCATCGGTCAACGGATCGTGCCGCGATTCCGGTAACACCATATCCTCTGCCTTATGTCGATAAAACCAGTCACCCGGCGGCGTCATTGGATGATGGGGATCAGGAAATGAACACCAGGCTAGCCAAGGTGAATCTTCCTTTTCCGCAGTCTCAATAAAATCAATTGTTCTTTGGGTGACAAAACTGGTCGAATGAAACTTGGACGCATAGGGCGGCTGATAAACCTGCCACCAATTTTTTGACCGATCATTGCCTCGCGCAGCCGCATCATATTCAACAAACATATCCTCAAGATTTGCGCCATTTTCGATCGCCCAACGCAGATGGTGTCCAGTTGCCCTTGCGCCGTGATCCATGGACAACTCTATATGATTAAATCCATAGAAATCCTTCGGGTCCTGTACGTCCTGTTCGAGATAACGTTCGAAATCTTCAATTGTGTCCCATCCTTTTGGGTAGGGGTCAGCAGACACCCCTTCGCCACGGAAGGCGACGATTGAGTTCTTGCTCATCCCATGCTGCAGATGAGATTTACCAATCAGACCCGTTTGATATCCAGACTTGCGGAATCTGCGCACAAAAGTGTTTGCACCCCAATCGAGAGAACGCTCGTTAAAAATGACACCGTGAGCAGTCGGCATACGCCCAGTCATAATCGTCGACCTATTTGGCATACAGACCGGATTATTTACCCATGCATTCTCAAAAACCGTACCCTGACTAGCGATCAGGTCGAGATTTGGCGTACGCAGCACTTGGTTCCCCATAAAGCCATTGTTGTCCGCCCGCTGCTGATCGGTAATGATAAACAGCACGTTGGGAACTGAGCTCTTTCCAGATGCGTTCTCTTCTTTGTCTTGGCCCATAGTCAGTTATACTCCCGCGTTCATTTCTTCTACCCGATCAAGTGCAACAAATAAGTTTACAGCTAGACCATACATAAGTTGCGTTCGGCGAACAAATGCACGCGCAGTCATTCGCGCCTGAGGAACTCAACAACAAAAGGAGCATAAAATGGAACTGTATGACGCCATGAGAACGACTTTCGCAGCGCGCGAGTTTATCGATGATGACATCCCGGATACCGTCATTCGTAAAATTCTCGAAAATGCCCGATTTGCGCCTAGTGGCGGAAATCGGCAGGGCTGGAAGGTCGTTGTTGTTCGCAAGACAGAAACCCGTGAGAAGCTGATACCACTCATTGAACCCACAATGAAACGTTACATCGCTCAGGTTATGGCAGGCGAAGCGCCGTGGAATACGATTAATCAGACGCAACTAACACCGGAGGATATCGCGGCACAAAGAGTATCAATAGAGCACATCAAAGCATTAACGCACGCACCTGTAGTCATGTTTGTTTTTGTTGATCTGTCTCTGGTTGCATCAATGGACCAAAATCTTGGCAGAATCGGCGTGATTTCTGGTGCTT
>CAXRCG010000070.1:0-11310 GCA_964228885.1 Pseudomonadales bacterium
CCCGTTAATGGTTCGTGCGGTCAGTGAAAACCCGCAGTGGCAAGCTTGCGGAAATAAGCAAGCCCTTCATCGCGGAGTGGATCCAGTTCATTGACAGAAATTGCGAAGTAATGGTGGCCAGAGGCGGAATCGACGGTCCGACGTCTCGGCCACCGACACGGGGATTTTCAATAAGAAAATCTGAAATTCACATTAACTGAATCAATAACTTACCGAGTGGTGCGGCATTCCGACGTCCGTTGCCCACAATGCAGCAATGTGCATAACGACGCGTAACTGTGTCCCGCAAAACTCCCGCACGCTTTTAGAAAGCTGAGCGATCATCGTTGAGTAAGACGATCATCACACCATAAAACTTGTTTGCTGAAACTGGTGGAAATGAAGGCTCTGAATCGTTTTTATACACGGCATAGATAAGCCTCATAGGATAGGCAGCAGCGGGGTGATGAGATGATAAACAAAAAAGAAATTCCTGTAGTTGACTGGCATGATCTGGAGAGTGATCGGGAAAAATTCCTCGTGGATTTGCGATATGCGCTTTCTGATTATGGCTTTCTGATTTTGGCCAATGCCCCCGGGCTCGATGATGCGTTTCAGAAGCGGGCCTTCAAGGAAGTTCGCGCTTTTTTTGACTCGCCGCGGGAATTCAAGAAGGAATCCCATATTGCCAACACGCCCTATTTCCGTGGTTACACCACGCCGATGAAACCGGAGTGGGGACGCGCGCAGATAGGTGAGTTTTTTCAGTATGCGTTTGAAGAAGAACCAAAGTGCGCATATGACGATACGTCGTTGCCGCTTCATGAGCGCTTGTTCCATGGCCCAAATACCTGGCCGAATGAAGAAGTGCTCCCAGGCTTCAAGCCACTTATCATGGAGCTGAATGATAAGTACCACAATCTAACTCATCTGCTAGGCGAACTGATCGTGGAGTCCCTGGGAGAAGACCCGGCGGAGTTTCGGAAGTACTTTGACTTTGACAATCCAAGTCTTGCTGCGAGTCTCAATCACAACTTCGGTCTTGATGAGTTCCCTGAGGAATATCGTGACTTTGTCGTGACCTCATACGAGGACTTCTATGCCAAGAATGTGGGAACCCACATTGATGGACCTCCCTTTGTTGCCTTGCTGATCAATGACCGTCCAGGCTTACAGGTCGTTGCCGGTGAGGGAGAATGGATGGATGCACCAGTCACTTGCAGAACTAAGGACGGCGACTATTCGGTGCCGGTTATTTCCGGATCCGTTATTGTTAATACTGGAGGGACCCTCCAGCACCTCAGCGAAGGGCGCTATTCGGCGACCTTGCACCGTGTCAATACACTGCTTATCCCGGAAGGGGAGAGCCGTATTTCCATGCCCTATTTCCTTGTCCCTGACATGGAAGGTGACCTTATCCCCTTTGGAAAAACTGAAGCGCCGAGGGAAGGGGCTGCGGGATATAGGGCTGGCCGCGATCGCGGAGCCAATGCCTGCGTTAACAGAATGAGGACATTCCCTCAAACGACCCAGCGCTGGTGGGGCAAGGAGTTCGAACAGTTGCAACAGGTGCAGGCCGATGAAGTGGAAGCGGAAACACAGGCCGCCTTTGCCCTTGCGGCCGAGCGCGGCAAACGGTTTCGTGGGACTTCATAACTTCCGGTTCCGGTATTGAGTATCCCTCAGATAACGGGCAGGGAGGCTAATTTGCCGCAACTGGCGGAAAACATCACTCTGAATCGTCTATATACTTCGCATAGTACGTCTGGGGAGTTTATGAACGATTTACGGGATGTTTTTCTTACAATGCGACTGCAACTTGTCCGCGTTGCGTCGAGGATCGTTCCCCCACACGAAGTCGAGGACATTGTCCAGGAGACTTACGTCAAGTTATGCCATGTTGGTAAAGCGGAACACGTTCAGCATTCAAAGTCTTACTTGTATAGAACCGTCCGAAATCTTGCTTTGGACCATGTAAAGCGCGCGGAAAACCGGCTTAGGAATCATAACGGAGATGGTGAAGACGGCGCGATTGATGACTGTGCGGTAGGGGTTGATGAAACGTTTGAACAAGTGGCGACGGGTGAGGAATTCGACCAGTTTTGTGAAGCTGTACGCCTTTTGCCTGTCCAGGCTCGACGGGTGTTTGTGCTCAAAAAAGTGTACGGCTATTCGCAGCGTGAGATTGCAGCTGAGCTAGATCTTGCCGAAAGTACCGTAGAAAAACATGTCGCATTGGCGGTGAGGCGCTGTGCAGAGTACATGAAGGGTTTGGATCTGTCGTCGGATTCGCTTGTCTCGAGGAGGCGAAGTCATGAGGAGGCTAAATCATGAGCAACGTCTATAAAATTACTCCGCATCGAGAAAACGAGCGTGCTGATCAGGCGAGTCAGTGGATTGCGAAGTTAGATAGAGGCCTTACAGAATCAGAGCTTGAAGCGCTGCATACCTGGATAGAGGTAGATTCAAAGAACAAAATTGAACTGCAGAGTCAGGCAGCACTATGGGACAAGATAGATGCACTCTCGCGTTTGTCTGAGTTGTTCCCACGTACTGCGGTCGCTCCTGCCGTAGAGCCGAACTTATCTGCGCGTTGGGCGGGTTTGGCTGCCGCAATCGTTGTTTCTGTGTTTGCTGGGATCCTTTTGGTTAACCTGGGAGAGGAATTTCCCACGGAAGTTACTGCATACGAAACGGCGATTGGCGGTCGATCCGTGATCGACCTTGCCGATGGGTCTATTCTCACGCTGAACACTAAAAGCAGAGTTGAAGTTCTCTTCAAAGAACGACATCGAGATATAGAACTCAAGTATGGTGAGATTCACATAGATGTTGCACATGATCCTGCGCGCCCGCTCAGAGTTTTTGCTGGTGATCGGGTCGTGCAGGCTGTGGGCACAGCTTTCAGCGTTAAAATCGACGCGTCACAACGCGTGGAGATTCTAGTTGCAGATGGCAGAGTCAGGATAGGTGTGCACTCGCAATATGATCGTGGATACAACGATCCAGCATTAGGAGACGGTGATGTCATTGATCGTAAACCCATTCTTGCAGCCGAAGGTGAGCGGATCATTCTTGATGCTGAGGATGAGAGTCTAGAGGTACTGGAGCCCGATGAAATCGAAGTTCGATTGTCATGGCGAAAAGGTAACCTGGTCTTTCGGGGTGAATCGCTTCGCAACGCTGTTGCAGAGGTTGGTAGATACACTTCAGTCGAATTCGTTTTCTTGGACGAAGATCTCAAGAAGCTCAGAGTGGCAGGCCTCTTCAAGGCCGGTGATGTAAGTGGGTTTCTTTCAACGCTGGAGGCGAACTTCGACATCGCTCACAGGCGCGTTGACGATCAGACGATATTGCTATCTGCTAACACGAGCCTGAACGAGGATGGAGATAATTAGTTATATCCGTGAATTTCCGAAGATGTTGTTTAGTCACTGGCGGAAATTTTGGGCTCAATCGTCTACTTCTCCAGCAAGTCATTTAGCTGCTGGGGGTACGGTCAGCATTGCCCGGGTCAGATGGACCCAGTCAAAGTGGATCGTTCTCGTGTTAGTGCTGTGTTCATGGTCAAGCCTCAACTTTGCTCAAGACCTTAGCAACGACACAGTTGATTTCGATATTCCCCAACAGCGTGCTGATCTTGCGCTCATCGCATTTGCGGAGCAGGCAAACCAGACCTTGGTGTTTTCGTTTGATGAAACAAGTACGAGAACATCTAATCAGCTCAGCGGTCAGTACGAGGTTGTTGAGGCGCTAAGGATTTTGTTGGCTGGTACCGGGCTTTCCATATCGATGGGTGGGAAAGGGCAACTGAGTGTTGCTCATGACGATCGTTCGAATTTGGAGAGCAATGTGAACTCAATAAGAAAAGAGACATTTTTCAGTCGCCTGGGCATGGCGGTTAATGCCTTCCTGGTCGCAGGTAGTGCCGTCGCGGATGATGCTGGCAGTGCATCTGTTGATTCAGCCAATGTCATTGAAGAAATTGTTGTAACTGCGCTTAAGCGCTCACAATCCGTTGAGGATGTACCGGCATCTATCTCAGCGATTAGTTCGCAAGATCTCGCAGATAAGGGTGTCAGAGATATGAACGACATCCAGTTCATTGTCCCGAGTCTGCATTTTGGCGGTTTTCTCGGGTCTCAAAACATATCCATACGTGGGATCGGCGAATTTAATGGTCAACCCGGTGTTGCTGTCAGTCTCGATGGAATATACCAGCCAAGAGCTACTACGGCACAGTTAACTCAACTCGATCTTCAGCGAGTTGAAGTTCTGCGCGGACCTCAGGGTACGCTGTATGGCCGAAACTCGAATGGGGGCGTGGTCAACTTTGTGTCAGGCGCACCGACCCAGGAACGGGGAGGTTATCTGAAGGTTGGCTACGCTGAATTTGATGAAACGCGAGTTGAAGGTGTGTATAGCGGGGGTATCACTGACAACACGTCTATCAGAATTGCAGCGAACTACACTGACATCAATGAAGGTTGGGTTGAGAATCAGGTCCCCGGTGCGCGCGATCTGATGGAAGGTAGTTTCTCTAACTTCCGGATCAAATTGAATTCCCAACTGGCTGATAATTTTAAAATAGACTTGATGTATGCCCGAAGCGAGATAGAAGGCCCGATGGATCACTATGCATGGATGAGTGATAACCGGGAATTGGCAATTGGTGCCGGGGTACCACAACTCGAGTTTGCAAATATCACACTGGAACCACGTAAGCAGTATGCAGACACAGAAGGCGACTCAGATCGAGTCTATGAAGTCTTCAGCGTCATTGCCGATTGGGATCTGTCGTTTGGCACACTGCGCTCCATTTCCGCGTATCAGGAGTACCAAAACGATAAATCTGATGATCGTGACTCAACTGACCTGACTCTCTATGAGGCATTCTTCAGTGCGACAACAGAGTCTTTCTCTCAGGAGTTTAATCTTTCCGGCAGCAATGATTCGATCGACTGGGTTGTTGGTGTTTTTTATGCAGATGATCAACGGGAGAATGTGAACTTTTTTGAGTTTGACCAGCCGGTTTTGGGCTTCCCGACACCAGCCGCGCTTGATTATCAGCGGCCTGTGTACGACACGAAATCTAAAGCAATTTTTGTTGATGCCACCTGGAATGTCACTGATCGGGCGAGGCTAAGTGCAGGTGTTCGTCGTACTGAAGATGAACTGAGTGATGAGCACAGCATAGAATTCTTTTTGCGAATACCGGACCTGCTGAGCATCGGCAAAATCTGTGATAGTCGAACAGATGTTGACTGGGGCGCGACAACCTATCGTGCTGTAGGTGAGTACGATACCTCCGATAGCGGCAATGTATATTTCTCCTACTCTGAAGGGTACAAAGCTGGTGGTGTTGTTTCGACAGAATGCACACCCGCTTACGATCCTGAAGAAGTAGCGGCATATGAATTTGGATACAAGGGGCAGTTCAATGACGGCCAAACACGCCTTAGTGCTGCTGTTTTCTACTACGACTACACTGACTTTCAGGTAGCGCAAATAATTGGGCTTGCAAGTGCCACCATCAATGCTGGTGATGCGGAAGTCACAGGTGCCGAGCTTGAAGTTCTGTCGCAACTGAATGACCGTTGGACGCTTAATGCGGCTGTGACCTTGTTGGATTCAGAATACGGTGACTTTCTGAACACTGATGGTTTGAATCCAGGGCTGGGCGTTCAACAGTTAAAAGGCAATCGCCTGAATAATTCGCCGGAAACCAGTATCAATTTTGGTGCAAGCTACCACACTCCACTTGCCTCCGGAGGGTCTTTGACGCTGCGGGCTGATGTGGCCTATCGCTCTAAAATATACTTTCGAGAGTTCAATCAGAGTGAGGATTCACAAGGCTCATATACAGTCGTTAATCTGAACGCCATTTGGGAAAGCAATGATGGATTGTGGACCGGGCGTCTGTTTGCAAAGAACTTGACGGATGAAGACTACATCACTGGTCTTGTTGGTTCGTCCAGTAATGGTGGTCGTCTGGGGAGTTGGGGTCCACCTCGTCAGGTTGGATTGGAGGTTACTCGCTATTTTGGTTCGTTGTAGCGCTCTTCACTTTCGCTTGAAATAGCCTTGTTGCCGAGTAGCACCAAACCCATCGGGTTCACTCGCCTCAGGCAACTCTATTAGCAGTTGGAGAGAACAAATGCTTAATCTGAGCATTCCGGAACATATCGTCCCTCTACGCCAAAAGGTCCTGGATTTTGTTGAAAAGGAAGTTTATCCAGTTGAGAAAGCCCTTTTAGACGACAAGAATGGAACGGGTGACAAAACCAGGAAAACGCTTGGTGCGTTAATGCAGCGAGCCAAGGATGAAGGCTTGTGGGCGTTGGGCCATCCAGAGGCAATAGGCGGTGGTGGGCTACCGTTTATGGACTATGTTTTTGTCAACGAAGTTGTAGGCAGATCTGAAGTAGCCAATGTTGCATTGGGCACGCATTCGCTTCAGGACTCCTTGATGTTGCACAAGTACGCCAGTGATAAGTGGCGAGAGGAATACCTACGTCCCCTGGTGGATGGTGAAATATTCCCCAGTTTCGGCATGACAGAGCCAGACGTTGCGAGTTCTGACCCAACACAACTGCAAACAAAAGCTGAGCTTGACGGTGATGAATGGGTTATCAATGGGCGTAAATGGTTTACCACCCATGCTGGAGAAGCAGCCTACACGACAGTCATGGTAAGGACTGAAACTGACGTGCCCGATCATTCAGCCTTTTCGATGATTGTTGTTCCCACCGATACCAGGGGCTACAACATTGTGCGTGATGTCAAAGTTATGGGAAAACCAGATGGTCATTACGAGGTGCTATACGACAATGTGCGTGTCCCCAAAACCAACCTTCTTGGACCAAGGGGGCAGGGGTTTAAGATCGCCCAGGACAGGCTCGGCCCCGGCCGCATTTTTCACTGTATGCGCTGGCTTGGGCAGGCGCAGCGTGCATTTGACCTCATGTGCAGGCGCGCAAATAAGCGTGTTGCCTTTGGTAAAACACTTGGTGAGCATCAGCAGATACAGAAGTTCATCTCTGATACTGCAACTGAGATCCAGGCCTCCCGGTTATTGACACTGCATGCAGCGCAAAAAATAGACGAAGGCGATGAAGCAAGGATCGAAATCGGGTTGATCAAGGTCTATGGCGCGACCATGTTACACAACGCCATTGATAGGGCTATTCAGGTTCATGGCGCACTCGGGGTTACGGAGGATACACCCCTTGAAACAATGTATAGGCATGCACGTGGTGCGCGGATTCTTGATGGTGCTGATGAGGTTCATGTCATGAACAGCGCTCGGCGTATCCTTCGATCTTATTTGGACGGTGGCACCTTCGATTTTGGGCTGCGCTGATGCGCGTTGTGGTGTGCGAGGCGATGGCTGGATGAGAGGTCAGGTAGAGGGGTTCCGGGTTGCCGCGGTCGAGGCCTGGATTTCTGAAAATGTGCCGGAACTTACCGCGCCGTTCAATTGGGTCAGGCTTGAGGGCGGGCACTCCAATATCACCTCCAGATTAGAAGATGCTTATGGCAAGTACGCTGTTATTCGCCGTCCACCCCTCGGTAAGCTACAGCCCAAGGCACATGATATGGGTAGAGAATGGAAACTGCTTTCTTCGCTGTGCCGGACCTCTATACCGGTGCCTCAGGCGTACGGGATATGCACTGACCACGAGGTGACCGGTGCAAGTTTCTATGTCATGGAGTACATCCAGGGCCGACCATTATTCACGATAGAGGATACGCTTAGTGTTGTCCCCGAAGATAAGCGTCGCTCTGTCGCCTTTTCACTATTTGATGTATTGGCAGATATCCATCTTTTGGACCAGGATGACATTGGGCTTGGCGACATAGGCAAAACAGAGGGGTACGTAGAGAGGCAGCTTAAGGCTTGGTATGGATCCTGGTTGGCGTCAGTCGGACCGGCCAACCATGATGACCCCCGTGCTCATACGCTCCATACCTATCTACAGAGGAATATTCCCAGGCAAAGCTCAGTAAGCCTGTTGCATGGCGACTATGGATTTCACAATTGCCTGGTTGGTCAGGATGCCACTGTGGTGGCAGTGCTGGATTGGGAGATATCATCGCTTGGCGTTCCGCTGGCGGACCTGGCGTATGCCCTCAATCGGTGGTCGGATCCTGATGATGTGATTGTTGTAGACCCTTTGAGTTCAATGATGGCGCCAGGAATGCCGACTCGCAGCGAGCTCGCCCAGAGGTACGCTTCACGCACCGGTTACAGCCTGGACACGCTTGATTATTTCAGAGCGCTTGGATTCTGGAAATCTGCATCGATTATTCATGGCGTTTACGCCCGGTATGTGAATGGGCAGAAAAGTGCAGAAGGCGTCGACCTTGATCTCTGGCGAGATCGAATTGAGCGGTGCCTGACTGCCGCAGAAGATGTTATCCACAAGCTGTAACGTGCTCACTGGCAAACGTTGAACTCATGGCGACAAATCAACCCCAACCGTTAACCGACTACAATACCTATACAAGCCATAAAGCATTGCTTGAAGCTATTGCGCGAGAAGCACCGGATCAGGACGACCAGGTGTTAATCGATTTGGGCGAAAAGACCGGATCATCCCTGGTACAGCAGTGGGTTAGACAAGCTCATGGCAAACCGCCTCAGTTGTTACAGTACGACGCGCAAGGCAATCGCGTAGATGAAATTGTTTTCGATCAGGCCTGGCACGATCTTATGGCAATGGGTTTGGAATCTCAGGCGCATTCGCTGGGCTGGATTGACGATTCCCCAGGTGCCAGTGTCACCCGGGCAGGGTTGTTCTATCTGCTGAATGAAGTGGATCAATCTGTGCTTTGCCCTATTGGGATGACGCACGACAGCTATCCAGCTCTGCTTATCGATGAAGAGATTGGTCAGCGGTGGGGCCCTCTGGTCACGTCGTCTCACTACGACCCGCGTAGTGTGCCTGTGACGGAAAAAACGTGTGCAACCATAGGCATGGGATTGACAGAGCAGAGTGCAGGAACTGATTTACGAAATATTGAAGCCACAGCCACTTCGACAGAAGTTGCTGGTGAATTCCTGTTGAATGGGGTGAAGTGGTTCTATTCCGCACCACAGGCAGATGCAGCATTAGTGCTGGCGAAAACCAAGTACGGATTAACCTGTTTCCTGATGCCGAGATTTCGACCTGATGGATCACGCAATTCGATTTTCGTACGTCGACTAAAAAACAAGGTGGGTGACGTGGCCAATGCGTCCAGCGAAGTGGAACTGGTTGACGCGTGGGCTCAGTTGCTAGGTCAGGAAGGAAAGGGGTTGGATGTGATGTTCCGCATGATCAAGCACTCCCGTAGCGATGCGGGAATCTCCTCCGCGGCGATGATGCATCACGCAACCAGTCAGGCGCTGCACTATGCAAGTCAGCGACAGGTGTTTGGTTCGTCCTTGATTTCAATGCCTCTGATGGAGAATGTGTTAGCAGATATAGCACTGGAAACTGAAGCAGCAACGATGCTGTCGTTCAGGTTGGCTCGCGATATGGATGAAGAAAAGAGAGGTGTGGGCAACGGAGACTTGACTCGTATTGGCGTTGCACTCAATAAGTACTGGAATAGTAAACGGTCACCACATTTGATTGCTGAGGCGATGGAGGTTTGGGGTGGCAATGGCTATGTTGAGGATTTCCCTATGGCGAGGCTGTATAAGCAGGCGCCGTTAAATAGCATTTGGGAAGGATCCGGTAATGTAATCTGTCTTGATGTTCTGCGCGCAATGCAAAGAGATCCGGCCTCCTATGACGCGTTGTTACAGGAGATCGCTCTGGCAGAAGGTCAGAATTCCGATTTAGATAAGCTGGTGGCCGAACTGCGTGGTTACCAGAACGGAAGTCCAGACCCAGGTTATGCACGAGTATTTACCGAGCAGTTAGCTGTAGCCGTTCAAGCGTCACTTCTTATTCGTCATGCACCTGAGTATGTTTCCGATGCATTTTGTTCTTCCCGGCTTGCTTCCCGCTTTACCGGCGCGTTTGGCTCATTGCCAAAACAGGCGCGAGTTACAGAAATCATAGACCGAGCAATGCCGCAATCTTGAGACCAGTAAGAGCTCCTTAAATGATGAGTAGACCGAGTATGCAGAAAAAGCCAGTCATGCATCTGTTGAGTTACCTTTTTTTGATTTGCTGCGTGGAATCTATTGCTGATCCTGCAGAAACGACGGTGGAAAGCGGGCTGAAAAAGACAGGCAATGATGGTTGGGTGGTAGATGAGAGGTTGTTACCCCTGCCTGCCGGTGCGAGTGCAGATCTGCAGCAGGCAATTGCCGTCTCACCCAGGCCTCTGGTGAAGGAACTTGGGGAGGAACCGCCTCAAAGTGAGAATGAATGGCTTGTCATGCAGCGTGAGTCCAGCAAAGCCTCTCTGGACGAGATTGCAGAGGCTATGAATGTCTCGATTTCCAGAGACAAGATAGCTGGCGTTCCTGTCTATAGAGTCAATCCGAAAACACCGGTTTCCAAGCATGATTCGAAGCTCTTTCTTCATTTCCATGCCGGTGGGTATGTTCTGACCGGGGGCGATGCAGCCCCGGCCGAAGCTGCACTAATCGCGGGTGCAATTGGTATTGACGCAATATCTGTTGATTACAGAATGTCGCCCCTCCACCCGTTTCCCGCAGCGCTGGAAGATGCGGTAGCCGTTTACACGCAGCTTCTGGAAAATCATTCAGCTGAGTCGAGAATCGTAGGGGGGTCATCAGCTGGCGGAGGACTGACCCTTGCGACCGTTCTTCAGCTAAAGGCACTTGAGCTGGCTTTGCCTGGCGCCATTTGGGTGGGGACGCCCTGGGCAGATCTCTCCAAAACAGGAGACTCACTGTATACCAATGACGGCATTGATCGTGTTGTGATGACTTATGACGGTGTCATGGCAGCAATGGCGCGACTCTATGCATCTGGAGAAAATCTTAAACACCCACTTATATCTCCGGTATATGGAGAGTTTAGAGGGTTCCCTCCTACACAGTTAGTTACCGGGACACGCGATTTGTTCCTGAGCGACACAGTTCGTACGCACAGAAAAATGCGTGCTGCCGGTGTGGAGGCAGATCTAAACGTATACGAGGGTTTTTCTCATGCTGAGTACCTGATGGTTCCAGATTCAGCTGAATCACGAGAAGTACTTCGCGAGCTAGACAGGTTTATCGAAAAATTCGCAGCCCACTGATTGGAAAGAGCCGAAAATGGTGGCCAGAGGCGGAATCGACGGTCCGACGTCTCGGCCACCGACACGGGGATTTTCAAAACGAAAATCTGAAACTCACGTTAACTAAAACAATAACTTACCGAG
>CAXRCG010000071.1:0-11781 GCA_964228885.1 Pseudomonadales bacterium
GATTGTGATTGTTTCCCCTGTCATCCACTGCGAAGCATCTGATGCGAGAAAAACTGCTGCTGGTGCGATATCCTCAGGGGTACCCAGTCGTCCTAATGGAATGCCCAGTTTCTTACCCATTTCAGGCACATCGTCATCCGAGATATTCAGAAACTCTTTGAATACTTCAGTGGGTATTGGTCCGGGAGAAATACCATTAACCCGGATGTTGTATCGTGCCAGCTCAGAGGACAAAGTCTGCGTCAGGTTATCGACGCCGGATTTGGCAACAGCATAGGGACCATTGAATGGTGATGCCCGCCCAGCGACCGCCGAAGAAATATTGATGATCGTGCCGCCCCCGTTATCTTTCATCACCATTGCCGCAGCTTGAGCACCTGTCCAAACCGCCTTCAGATTCAGGTTCAGTTGAAAATCCCACTGCCGCTCCGGCACATCAATCAGTGTTCTGGCGACCCGATCATCTGCCCCTCCAGCATTGCTGATCCAGCAGTCGAGCGAGCCAAAAGCAGCAACAGCTGCTTCCGCCAATTGCGTCACCTGTTCAGGCACCATGACATCCGTAGTCACCGCGATGGCATCGCCGCCCATATCTTTAATTTTATCTGCAACAGCCTGAATTTCTTCGGTTCGGCGCGCAGCAAGCACGATTTTTGCCCCAGCTTCGGCAAGACCTATCGCTATCGCCTCACCTATGCCCCGGCCACTACCGGTCACAACCGCGACTCGTCCTTCCAGACTAAAAGTATCAAGTACACTCATACAAACGATCCTATTATTAGATTTTGCTGTTACGGCTTTTTTTGCTCGTCGGAACCTTAGTCAGCCGATCTTGTCGAACGCCAGATCAAGACCTGTCAAACCATGCAGTAGCGCGTTCGCAGAAAACGCTGGATCACTGGCGCCATCTTTTAGGCGAAAATTTTCCATGCGATCGAGGATGACCTTGAAGCCAATGTTCATCTCCCGGCGACTAAGCGCTGCGCCAAGACAATGGTGAACACCTTTGCCAAAAGCGACCTGATCCTTAAGGTTGTCTCGACCCAAATCAAATTTTTCCGGCTCCGGAAACTGATTTTCATCCTGATTAGCAGACGCAAACCGCGCGAACAGGATCGAGTCTTTAGGTATTGTTACCCCATGCATTTCGACATCCGTGTTCGCACGCCTAAACATATTCGATGATGGGCTTGAGATTCGCAGGGCCTCTTCGACCCACCTGGAAATCATATCAGGTGAAGGATCACTACGAAGCAATTCGTATTGTTCTGGATTTTGAATAAGCAACCATATTGCTTCAGTCAGGGTGGCAGAAGTTGTCTCGTTACCCGCCACCATTATCTGCGAGATCATCGACAAACATTCCCCATCACTCAATGGTTGCTCCCCATCGATACTCGCGTTAACCACCTTCGACAGTATGTCATCCGTTGGAGAATCGCGCCGCTCGTTCATTCGTTCAACAAAATAATGTTGGAATTCCACCATATCCTTGGCTGCGGCCACCAGTCCATCCCGGTCGAGTTGCCCGGATAAGTTACCGATAAAAGCCTCAGTCCATTTTCGGAACAAATGCATATCAGATTCCGGCGCGCCCAATTGCGAAACTATGACCCGAAGCGGCAACGGCACACCAAAAGCGTCTAGAAACTCGCAATGACCCTCGTCGATGAACTGATCTATCAGCTCATTCGATGTTTGTTCAATGAATGGCTCAAGCATCTTGAGACTTGCAGGTGAGAACGCGCCATCAACAAACTTTCTGTATCTTCTTTGAAGCGGGGGATCCTGTGTCAACATCGTTGGCACCTGGGGATAACCTCCCCTTAGGATTTCAGTGATTTCTGGGTCTTCGCTTCCTCCCACAGCGCGAGTAGCCGTCAACATTTTGCTGGAAAAGGTTTGATGGTCTCTCGCCATCCTCAACACGTCGTCATAGCGAGAAATGAAGTAGATGCCAGATGCTGGGTCCTTAAAGACCGGCGCTTCATGCCTCAAGCGTCGATTTATGCCCCAAGGAGCCTTTAATAAGGCAGGGTGCATCGGCGAAACCTCGTGGATTGGACACGTTGCCGCCCTGCTAATTTCTTCTTGATCGCTAGCAGTCATATGTTGATTTCCGTCATTGGCCAATTTTCAAAAAGAGGATACCATAAAACAATCAATGTTGACTGTTTTGTAGGTTTGAGAATAAATTCTTCCACGGGACGAATAAAGAATGACACAATGATGAACTCTACGCGCAAAAAGTTGGGATGTTGACCTATGAGTAATGAACGTTTCGATATATACACAACTTCAGATCAATCCCTTTCACCCGGCGACGCACGATGCCCTGGCCCTTCCCCTCAGGACATGCTGAAAAGGGACAAGGACATGCCCCCTGAAGCATTGAAGCAGGTCGCGTATAAGTACCTAGGAAGTGACGATATTCCACTCTCGCGTTATACAGATAAAGCGTTCTATCACTCAGAAGTCGAAAATGTTTGGCAGAAAACCTGGCAATGGGCCTGTCGCGAGGAACACGTAACGGATATCGGCGACTACTACGTCTATGATATTTGTGACGACTCGGTCATCATCATCCGAGGAGAGGATGACAAGGTTCGTGCATTTATCAACTCCTGCCCGCATCGAGGTATGCAATTCTTTAATGCAGGTGATCAAGGACAGGGAAAACAATTTCTGCGTTGCCCGTTTCACGGAATGTCTTGGCATCTGAATGGCGCACTGAGAGACATACCCTGCCGATGGGACTTCCCTCACGTCGAGGAGGAAAATTTTGGGCTAACCGAAATACCTTGCGACGGCTGGGGTGGGTTTGTTTTCATAAATCTCGACCCAGATGCAGCACCTCTGAAAGAGTATTTGCAAGTGCTTCCTGAACACTTCGCCACATGGCCATTAGAAAATCGATTCATCTCGCTGCACACTCAAAAAATTCTGCCAGGCAATTGGAAAATGTGTATGGAGGGCTTTCTCGAGGCATTTCATGTTCTCGCAACCCATCCCGAGGCACTAAGAACGTCGAGTTGGGCAAACACGCAGTACGACATATTTAGCCCACACGTCACCCGTTTTTTCCAAAACCTCTCTTCAGGAAATCCACATTTCGAAAAAGCTTACTCCGAAGCTGAATTATTTGGTCTTTTTGGTCATGATGCAAACGAGCTTCCTGACGGCATGACTGCACGTCAAGCACATGCTGATATCCTTCGCGCAAACATGTCCGAGAACCTTTCCGTGGACTTGTCAGAACACTCAAATAGCGAAATGCTTGATAGCATAGAATACCACTTATTTCCTAATGCTTGTTTCTTTCCCGGCATCGTCATTCCACTGATTTATCGTTTCAGACCTCTTGGTGTTGACCGTTGCATACACGACATTATGTTACTGCAACCGCTACCTAGCTCTGGCATCAGACCCCAACCTGCACCCTTAGAAAAGTTGGAGATCGATGAACCTTACACGTCACTGGCCTCCTTCAATCAAACCGGACTCAGCCATGTGCTTGACCAAGATACAGAAAACTTTGCAAGGCAATGGGCGGGCATCAAAGCTTCGAAAAAGGGTCACCAGACGCTGGGAAACTACCAAGAGGTTCGCATCAGACATTTTCATGATGTGCTAGACACCTATCTTCGCCAAGATAATTGAAATTGCAACAGAATAAAAACAATCAGACTTGATTGTTTTACATCAATGTGGTGTAACTAACATTTTAAATTTCAAGGAAAGCTTCACCATGGCACAGACTCACGACCACGAAATTGTCTCTATTTATCCTTTTACCGAAAATGAAGTTGACCAACTCATGGAAAACTCCATGGAGTGCGTTCTGATGTGGGCAACAAAAGACGGCTGGCCTGTCGGTGTCACCCATGCCTATGTCTGGCACGAGGGCAAAATCTGGATTACCTTTGCTGAACATCGCCACAGAACAACGGCCATTCGTCGCGACAACAGAGTTTCAGTCAATGTAAGTAGCAATGGCTATCGACCCGATGCATCACCTGACCTGCCAGGCGGAGCAATTACGTTTAAAGGAACCGGTGAATTTTTTCAGGACGACGATACCAAAAAGTGGTTCTATACCGCGTTGTCACAGAAACTGAACCCCGGTAACCCCGACGGCGAGGAGTTTTTCTATAATCTTCTGGACTCACCATTAAGAATTATTCTGGCAGTGACCCCTACCAAAAAAATCATGTACAACGGCAAAAACGCCGGCGCACACATGGCAGGTGCAATTGACGAATCCGAATTAGGCGAGAGACTCCCTGGTGACGTTGACCGCATGAACAAATTGCGCGCAGAGAAAGGACTACCTCCACGCTAAACAGAGTTTTCGATAATTTCGAAATAGCTCTGAAGCATAACTTCTCTCGAGAGGGTCAGCTACATGCTGAGTCGTCAGGAAATTGAAAAACTGTATCGGTTGATGGAGTTCGAAGCAGCAAGGACTTCTCCGCCAGATGGGTTCCCGTCTCTTCCGGACATTCCTGCCGGCAGATACACAGATCCAGCTTTTTTCGAGCTGGAACAAACACACATCTGGCAAAAGTCTTGGCTGTTTGCCGCGCATATTGATGAACTACCTTCACCCGGAAGCTATCGACGATGGGACAATGCCGGGCAACCTGTGGTTATCGTTCACGGCGATGATGGCGTGATAAGGGCGTTCTACAACACGTGTCGCCATCGAGGAGCACCTGTGGTGACAGAGGAATCGGGACGCAGAGCCCGACTCACCTGCAAGTATCATGGGTGGACCTACACACACCAAGGTGATTTGGTCAGCGTTAGGGATCCCGAAGATTTCTCTGACCTCGATATGTCATGTCGTGGTCTGATCGGCATTCGATGCGAAATGTTCGGAAATTTAATCTTTCTCAATTTTGATAAAAACGCACCTTCTCTGCTGGAATGGCTCGGCCCCATAGCCGACGAATGGACGGAGTTTCAATTCGACAAATGCCGCCTTGCCGCGAAGCATAGCTTCGTTCTCGATTGCAACTGGAAAATTGCGATGGAAGCCAACACCGAGGTTTATCACGTCAAAAGCATTCACCCGACCACGGTCGCGCCGGTGCTCGACGACCGCCGTAACGTGAATACGCTTTATCCTAATGGTCACGGCCGCATGGTCGCACCGCGTCCCGCGGGAAAGAATTCGGCGATGAGTTTACCGGCCTCGTCAAATGAAATTGACACGGTTGGCGAAATAGCGAGAACCTGCACGCAATCCTACGGCATATTTCCTAATTGGGTTTCACCTCTAAACCATCTCGTGTTACCACCATTATTGTTTTGGCCTCTTGGTATAGACAAATGTCTCTTTGAAACATGGACCATGGCACCCGACTGGGGAGACAACCCCGCGCCAGATATCTGGACCGAAAATCAAGGAGAGCAACTTGTCAAAGTGCTTCAAGAGGACACCGAGTTTGGCAAGCAAATACAGCGATCTGTGGAATCATGGGGGTTTACGGGTGTCCCACTGAGTTATCAGGAAGCCCGTATTTATCACTGGAATCAAGCTGCCGATAAGATGATTGGCATCAACAATATTCCCGAGACACTCAGTGTTAAACAGGTGATAGGTGAAGAATGGATTTACCCTAACGACCCTAGACTAGAACAGGTAGCAAAATGATTATTGGCATTCACCACGTCGCGATCAGCGTCGAGAATCTGGATGCAGCCGTGTCCTTTTACCAAAATGCGTTCGGTTTTAAGGTGGTTCAGACTAGCGACTTCGAGAAAAACAAATTGGTTGATGCCGCGATTGGTTTGACCGACGCAGAAGCGCGCATGGCCATGCTGAAAGCACCCAATGCTTTTGTTGAACTTTGGGAATATGTCCATCCCCAACCAAAGGATCTTAGGTCGCGACCTTGTGATTATGGCTACCCTCACTTTGCGCTGCAGGTGTCCAACATCGACGATGAATATGATCGATTGCTCAAAGCAGGTATGACATTCGCCGGAGAAGTCGTTCACTTTACGAAAGAGACCGCGGCGATTTATGGCAAGGATCCATTTGGAAATATCATCGAATTATACGAGATCAATACACCAGACCTGCCGGGCCTGGCAAAGGAGTAATTTATGCCTGATACCACTAGCGTTCGAACAATGGACGCAAGCTTTCATACGCTGCTAGAGGCTGACACCAATGCAACTTTTATATCTGATGCGCTCAAGGTCGATGCGCCACTGCCGCCCGGACCTTCACTCGTTCCAGTTGAGAGATATACATCTCGAAAGTATCACGATCTGGAGGTAGAACGACTTTGGAAAAAATGTTGGCAGGTCGCTGCACACGAAGACGATTTTCCCAACGTCGGTGACGTGGTGCCTTATGACATTGCAAATCTATCTTTTCTGATCGTTCGTGCCGGTGAAAACGAGTACAAGGCGTATTACAACGCATGCCTGCACCGGGCGCGAAAACTACGAGAATCCAGAGGAACTGCTCTCACAGAATTACGTTGTGCGTTTCACGGCTGGGCGTGGAACCTCAACGGCTCTCTCAAACAGATTCCCTGCGCCTACGACTATGCAGGACTAAAAAAAGAAGAAGAGGCGCTTCCCGAGGTAAAACTTGAGCGCTGGGGAAGGTTCATTTTTATCAATCCTGATCCAGATTGTGCCTCTCTCGCTTCACACCTCGGAGACCTTGATTCACACTTTGAACTTTTACCCTATGACAAACGCTATAAAGCTGCGCATGTTGGCAAGGTGATTAAGGCGAATTGGAAGGTCGTTCAAGAGGCCTTCATGGAGTCGTACCACGTGCTAATGACCCACCCACAGATTCTCACAGGCGGCGCCCATGACGGCTGCACCAAGTATGATGCGTTCGAAAACTACTCACGCGCCATTCGATGTGGTGCACTAGAAAGTTCCGGACTTCCGTCCTGGGAGTCGGTCACCAACCTTGATGGTACAACAAAACTGCAACACCCGCTTAATGGATGGGTCTATGAAGCCATAGAGAACGACCAGGTTCTGGTAACTACACCGAAAGGACAAACAGGGAAATTCACGGTTAACGCAGACTGGATAGAAGGTGAGCTCACCGATGCGAATCCTCATTTATGTCTCTGGGTCGCAGGCCATCAGCTACCCGCTTCAGCTGCCGACATATTAAATGACCCCGAAGTAATGGCTCGTATTCGCGAAAAACTTGGTGATGATGCCCCACAACGCGCCATCGGCGCCGAGATGCAACGTCAGATGTTAGCCAGAGTGATTCCGTCAACCGCAGAAAAAATCCCCGATGTTGAGCTATCTTCCCAGATATTTTTTACAGTATTTCCTAACTGGCACCCTTGGGGATCCTTTAACCAAATTAATTATCGTTTCCGCCCGAATGGCGACAATCACGATGAATGTATTATGGAATGTATGTTCCTCGCACCTATACCCGAAAGCGGGGATTACACCCCCGTAAAAGAGATTCACTGGCTTGATGTAGATGATGACTGGACGGATGCACCTGAATTAGGAATGTTAAGCAAGATCTTTAATCAAGATCTGCGAAACCTTCCTCACGTCTATGCTGGCATGAAGGCAACCGCACGAGAGCATCTGCGACTGGCAGACTACAATGAATTGAAACTAAGACACTTTCATGACCATTACAGCAAGTGGGTCGCCTATGACCAGTAACAAAGAACTTGATGGCGCAACCGCCTGGATAGATCTTACTGGCAAAGTCGCGCACGTCACAGGTGGTGCTAAAGGCATCGGCAAAGGCATCGCAACCGCCTTAGCGATGGCGGGCGCTCGGGTGATGGTGTCGGACGTTAATCTGGCGGGAGCACAGGCTGTTGCAACTGAAATCGACGGCGCTGCAATGGCGCTTGATGTCACGGATCGGGCTGCAGTTGACGAAGCCATGATGCGCACGACTGAAGAACTGGGCTCACTCGACATTCTTGTGAACAATGCCGGCGTTTACATCGGCTACGGAGGGCCGGTCGAAAAGATTACGGATGAAATGTGGAAAACGCTTTGGTCCGTCAACGTAGACGGCGTATTTTATTGTTGCCGCGCTGCGGCGACAATAATGAAAGCGCAAGGCAAAGGCGGACGCATTATCAACCTTGCTTCAACCCAAACTGTCAGCCCTGGAGTAGGTGTTACCTACGACGGATCAAAGGCAGCCGTGGCACAGATGACAAAGGCATTGGCACTAGAACTCGCACCCCATCAGATCAATGTTAACGCACTCGCGCCGGGCCCCACTTGGGTTAATGAGGGAAACCCGCCGCCCGTTGAAGGGCAAACGCCTGTTAAAACAGGCGACCCATTATCAGATACCGTTGCCGACCGAATCGCAAGACTCCCGCTTGGTCATTGGGGTGACCCGATGGAACAGGGTAAAGCAGCAGTATTTCTCGCAAGCGACATGAGCGCCTTTGTAACAGGCATATATTTGCCAGTTGATGGAGGGTGGTTAACACTCTGAAGACAACATAAATAACAACCGATTGAACAGGGAACAACATGGGCTACTCTCCGGAACAATTATGTGATGTCGAAGCCATTAAGGATGTTGCAAAAAGATATTCGCAAGGCGTAGATCGACTCGATCTGGAAAAACTGAAATCTGCTTATTGGCCCGATGGCACGGATGAGCACGGCAGCTTCAAGGGGAACGCTCATCAGTTTGCCGAATTCTGCATGACCGGTCACGCAAAGTGGCGTTCAACATCACACTGCATTTTCAATCATTCTATCAATCTGAGCGCCGATGGATATCATGCTACCGGCGAGGTATACAATGTGAGCTATCTTTTTCAGAGAGATGCAGCAGTCTTGGATACATGGCATGGCCGTTACCTCGACGAATATGAAAAGAGGGGCGGCGAGTGGCGAATCATGCACCGTGTTTGTGTGCATGAAGGAACAAAAACCGAACCTATCACCTCGATGGAAATAGATTCGACCAGCTTCCGTCAGGGATCAAGTGACAGAAACACATGAACAAGAAACCGAATCACACACTGAGCGAGATGGCTTGCCCTCATCAACTGGCCGATGTCGATCTATTTGGCCTAGGTGCTCAAGAGCACTGGTATGAAGCCTATGACATTCTTCACAACGAAGCACCGGTACATAGGATTCCTGGCGAAGGTTTCATGCCAGGCACAGATGCTTTCATCCTTACCCGATATGAGGACATCTCCCGAGTTGTAAAAGACGAACAGAGATACCCCCCAGCTCTTTCACTCATGATCCGCCAGCTGAGCGAATCACCCGAAGCCGCGACCAACATGAATGCCATGATTCAATCCATGGTTTCGCTGCGCCCTAATCCCGAACTGTGGCGCACTCACCGTCAGGAATTGACCGACCCCTGGGTCGGGCCTGGTGCGAGTCGTCACAAGTCAATGATTATTGATATTGCTCATTCTCTCATTAACCAATGGGTAGACGATGATAAGGTCGACTTCGTTTCTCAATTCGCGCAGCCATTACCGCAAATGGTGATGGCTAGAGTATTAGGCTGGCCAATAGAGGATCTGAAACTACTAAAATATTTCGGCGACGGTACCGTCAAAGCTTTTGTTTACGGCAGCGGCCACAGGTGCATATTGCCGAACGAAGAAGTTAAATCGCAACTCGAAGTTCTTCAGGAATTTCAGGATTATACTAATGCACTGATTGCTGCTCGGCGGAAAGCTCCTGAAGAGGACATGATCACTTTTCTGACAACTGTCGAGTACTCGCCCTTAAAGAGAAAACTCACTGACGCCGAAATAAATGGAATAGTCTATGCGATGGTTATCGGCGGGCTTGAGACTACCCAATACGCCCTAGCCGAGCAAGCGCAGTTACTCATAGAACATCAAGAAGTCTGGCGAGCACTGAAGCAAGACAAGAGCAAGATCCGAGCATTCACTGAGGAAGGTATGCGGTTGAGAGCACCCACCCAAGGACTGTCAACCAGAACCACAAGCCAAGAGGAAGTTTTTCAGGGAATCACCGTCCCGAAAGGGTCATTCCTGCATATGCGCTGGGCAGCGGCAAACATTGATCCTATGGAATGGGATGATCCAACCGAACTAAGACTCGATAGGAAAGCTGGCACGCGACATCTAACTTTCTCGCAGGGGGCACGAGTTTGTCCTGGCGCCAGTCTTTCTCGACTGGAACAGGTCGAGGCGTGGAATGCATTAATCGATAGAATTGGTCATTTCGAATACGCGCAGGATAATACGTTTACTCATCAACCCGGCATTATGCTGGGAATAAACAAATTAAACCTATCATTCAAAAAACAATAACACGCAGGAACCCTTTCTATGTCGAATTTTCCGTCACAGCCCGACGAACTGACAAAAGCATGGCTGAGCGATGCGCTCGATTATGCGGTAGATGAATTTTCTGTCGAGCCTCTGGGCGAAGGTGTCGGTGTCATAGGGCTGGTGACTCGCGTGACGATGGACACAAGTGAAGGGACGAAAACTATTATTGCCAAGTTCCCGGCTGCCGCGGAGGAAAACCGAATGGTCGCCAACATGTATACTATGTACCTGCGAGAGTACGAGTTTTATAGCAAAATTGCCGAGGTCATTCCCGTTCGTGCGCCTGCTTGTCTCCATGCAGAATACGATCACAGCAATGACAACTTTGTATTACTACTAGAAGAACTCAAAGACTACCAACTTGGTGACCAAATCGTGGGTTGTTCGGTGCAGGAGGCCGAGTTAGTGGTTACAACGCTCGCGACTTTTCATCGAAGCACATGGAATCCGGAGCGCTTTGAGGGAGTCAATTATCATTACAACGATGCGCAGGTACAGGGGATGAGCGCGGGTTTTGAGATGGGTTGGCATGTCGTACGTGAAAACTTTCCTGATCTCGTGACCGAAGATATATTCAATCAAGCAATAGGCATGCATGAGAAGATAGACGCTCTGCTCTCTAAAATTTGTAGCTCGCCTCTTTGTATAGCCCACGGTGACCTTCGGCTAGACAACGTGTTCATTCGCGACGATCATATTGCGCTCGTTGATTTTCAAGCAACCTGTAAATCTGCACCAGAGCACGACCTCGCCTACTTCGTCACCCAAAGCCTAAAGAGCGATGTGCGCAATGCCAAAGACTGGGTCCGCGTCTATCACGAGGAATTAATCTCGAAGGGCGTTGAGTATTCCTTGGAAGATTGCCGAGCGCGATATCGTGAGTGTGCACTCTATTTCCTTTGCTACGCGGTAGTCATCTGCAGCGCTCTCGACCTGGGAAACGAACGCGGCAAATTAATGGCTGAAACATTACTCGGTAACTCGCTTGAATCGATAAAGGAACTCAACGCGTTTGAATTACTCGAGACACTTTGACTTTGCAGACTCGAAAACAGTCTCAGATGGTGTCGTAACGAATGTGCAGGTGTGGCATGCCACGCAAAATAATACTGGGATCTGCAACCGGGGCAGCTTTGGATTCATCCAGACGAAAACTTGAAAACGCATCTAGTAAAGACTGAAAACCCAGATTAAGTTCCTGCCGGGCAAGCGGAGCACCAATACAATGATGCACACCGCTACTAAACGCCATTTGTAGACCTGGTTTTTCGCGGTCGATGTCGAGGCTGTCCGGGTTAGGAAACTGCCTTTCATCCCGGTTTGCAGCACCAAAGCGAAGCATTAACATATCCCCTTTTTTCAATGCATAACCACCGAGATCTGTGTCCCGTGTTACGACTCGTGGCAACCCCTGCACAGGAGCCTCTAGCCGCAATGTTTCCTCAACAAAAGTACG
>CAXRCG010000072.1:0-4325 GCA_964228885.1 Pseudomonadales bacterium
GTAGAACACGTCACCTGGATGCATCTCAACGACCTCACCATGTGACATGGCAGCTGTCGCGCAACCTGAGACCACCATCCCGACGTGTTCGACATGACAATACAACTCACCCAATACAGCGCCGACGTCTTCAGACCAGCGCCAGCCCGGTTGATAGGTGGCGAGTCCAATGGTCATTCCACCTATTTCGAGTAATGCAAAGGTGCCTTTATCAAAGGTTCTGAGCTCATCAGGCTTATCGAACCGTTTCAGTATCACGTCGGTATCCAACATGCAGTATTTACCTTCCGTACGTGAGAACTAAATTTTTATCAGACGAAGTATAGGCATCACTCATCCATCTACTCTGCAAAAGATACCATTTCCAATTTAGAGGAATACGTCGTGGAAACCTACATTGCCGCCGCTCTGTTTGTAGTCATCACTTCTCTGGTTTACCTCCGGGTAGGTGTTGCAAATATTACCAATAGCTATCGGATGTGGTTTGAGGAGGGGTACTGGGTGAATTACAACATCGTTGAGGCTATAGCCTGGCTAGGAAAAGCCGCTGTGATCTTACCCGGGCTCATCTGGCAAAAGGAAATATGGCAGCTTCATATCGTTACCTTGTTGACATCGGCGCTGCTGATATGGGTCTCCGAGCGCAAGCTACTCCCAACCATGGTGGCTTTTAATACTTTGTGGATTGGACTTTCATCTGTCGTGATCGTCCGAAATCTGGTTTAACATATCCCTCGGCGGATAATGGCCATAAAAATAATCCCGTCAGACTGTGAAGTGTCATTTTTGTAGCTTTCAACTCTATTTTTTAGAAAGTGAGCAACTAAGCGCTATGCTTTTCTGATGCCAAGAAAAATCAGTAAATGAATAATTTGATCCACTTGCGTCGTTGGTACGTGTTGGTACCGTTTACCATTTTCTCCGTCTTGATGTGGGACGTAACGTCGCGCCTGCTCGATGCGGAAAGAGTTGCCCAGGAGCAGTTTACTCGAGGCTTTGAGATTGATGCATCGCGGCGCGAAGGTATGCGAGATCTTTTAGGTAGAGATGTCCAAGGCGCTCTGATGTATGCGCTCCATAACGTTTCCGATGTGCAGAGCCTGAAAACAAACGCGGAGCGTCGTGATCGACTGACTTCGGCTTTTGAGCAGCTAGGATTTATGTTGCGCAATTCCCGCTATGACTTTGTCAAGGTGTTTCTGACCGAGAAGACGCCTCAGGATAAATTTGTTCTGCATGGACGTTATCCGAGTATTGCCAATTTGGGTGAAATTGATCCGTTGGAGACACCGCTGTTTGCTCATGTTGACCCTTTTAACATGGAGCTGTTTCTCTCCTACTATGAAATCTACGACATAGAAGCCGACCCTTTAATGCTCATTTCTGATGCTCAATCAGTGCTCATAAATACGCAATTGATTGTCGAGGGGGATGACGACTTTTCGTCCTGGTATATGTCAGTGCGAGCAGGCTTCAATGATATCCACGAGAGCATTGATCTCATTGGCCAGCAAATGGCTGGTGGCGTCACACCTATGCGCATTATAAGTTTTGACGCCAGAACAGATATCTGTACCGCCGTCTGGGAAGTGGGTAAAGGCGCCCTTGCTTGTGACGATTCGTTTTTCGCAGAACCCGTTGGCTATCGAACAGTATTCAATGCAGAGTCTACAAAGGAGCTGGCCTATAGCATTTACCAGCCTACAGATGAATATCGGAAGTTCCGCGCAAGCCCTACCGATCAGGCGCAGGCGTGGCGATCGTTTCTGCCGGCGTTGCTCGCTTTAGTTTTGTTACTAACAACCGTCAGTTACGTCAGATTCCGTAATCAAAGCGATGGGCTGGTGAGTTCGTTCACGCGCTCTTTGTCGGATAAAGACTTGCTCAATTCGTCAATACACGAGGTGTTGTCATCGCACTTGGAGATCATCAGTCGTTTTGCCTATGCGATGCGACAAAAAGATGTCCAAGGTGAGGAACGCCGATATTTTGATATCGCCATTAGCGAGTTTTTGGAGGCGAGTCTGAGTTTGAATATGCTTGTTTTGGAGCGACCGCCGAGCGAGGTTGAGGGTCAGACTGCCATTCCCAAGGTGGATTTAAAGGAGTTGACGGAGCTGGCGCAAATGGCGCTTGAGGTGGCGACCGTGGATGCGCCTCTGGAGACCAAGTTTTTTGTGCCCGATGACTTTCCGAATGAGATTCCCGGCTACGTCTACAGTGTTCAAACGGCGGTGATCGCTGCAATCAATTTGTCCGCGCAGAGAACAGAAGAGGGCTACATTGAAGTCTCACTTTGGGTGGAGTCGGAGGGCCTGACGCCCTGCCTGTATCTGCGAGTCAATTACACAGGTGTTGGCTGGGGTGATCTTAGTGATGACTTTGGCTCTCGGGGGGCGACCGATGACAATATTGCATTGAAGGCCCTGGTTTCATGTCTTAAATCCTCAGGTACAACGCTTGTGAGTCATTGTGAAGCAGAGTTGGGAAATGAGTATGTCCTCAAGCTCTGTAATGGCATTCAGGATACGTAGGGCACTGCCGGGCGAGAGGGGGTAATTCCTGAGTCAGCCCCTGCCAATCCCAGCGACCTAGGACCCTCTCTCTTTTGCCTCAAGCCTCGTCAGCCCTTGCGGCGTCATTCAGTCTCTAGACACGCCTTTTTTCGGTAAATATGCCAGTCCTCGGAGCCTGGGTGAGTTGCACATGCTAAACTCACCCCTGACGAGACATAGGCTATTCGGCCCTCTTCGTCGACACTATCTTTTTTCTATGCATCCGGTGAGCTGCTCTCTTCGTAGCTCCGATATCTGTATTTATTGACTGGAGTTTTACATGTATCAAAACGGTAATTTCGCACGCTGGCGCCGACACCCCTGGCACGGTCTTGAAGCGATCCCAGAAGGCGCCGATGAAGGCATCGTTCAGGCCTATATTGAAATGCTTCCGAGCGACACCGTGAAATATGAGTTGGATAAGGAAAGTGGTTTCTTGATGGTTGACCGTCCACAAAGAACCTCAGCAACCCCGCCCGCACTCTATGGATTTATCCCAAAGACCTACTGTGCCGAAGAAGTCGCCAAGCGCTGTGAGGGCGTGACGGTTGCCGATGGCGACCCACTTGATATTTGCATTTATTCCGAGCGGCTCATAAATCGTGCAGACATTATTCTAAATGCCCGTGTTGTTGGTGGAATTCAAATGATCGATGGTGGAGAGGCAGACGATAAAATCATCGCGGTCCTTGAAGGTGACAACATCTGGGGCGGTGTCACGGACATCATTGATCTTCCTCCAATTAAGACTGAGCGATTACAGCACTACTTTTCCACTTACAAGCTCATTCCTGGCAAAACGGTCGACATCAAGGTGGACTGTGTCTACGGGCGCGAGGAAGCCTTAAAAGTCATCGAAGCTGCCCGCAAGGACTACCATAACCACTACGGGGACTTGTTCGGTGATCAATCCCAAATGGATATGGCATGCTAGTTAACAGCCTGTGACTTGATCCCATTGCTTGGGCTCACGAATGTTCAAATGAAGGAATTTCAGATAGCCTGTCGCCATGAAAAAAATGACGGATGTCTACCCCATCTGAGCCGACCGGTGTGGGAGGGCATTCTTTTACCCTGACCCGTTTTAAACTTCCGAAAGGGCATTGCAGCGGTGAAAGCAGATCTTGGTGTTTTGCTGTTTATCTTGATCACTGGCTTAGTGATATCGAGTCTAATGTCGTCCTTCGTCGACATCATTTCGGCGCTGTACGTCTTGGGTGGGGCACTATCGTTTGCTTTGTGCGCAAGTGGAGTCTGGAACTCGCGAGAGAGACTCGAAGCAGCATCAGAAGGAGCCGTAATTTGCGGATGGTTGGGAGCACTGATTGGTGCTATCGCCATAGTAAGTAAGTCTGATTTCCAATGGGAGGGACTGGGTCCTGCGATTGGAATCATGCTTTTAACGATTATGTATGGCTATTTTGTAAAAGTAGTCGTCAGATTGGTTTTACTGTCACGGAGCAGCCAGTAAGAGGCAGGGCTTCGCGCTTAATCACTTTACAGACCGGTGAGCACGGCCTCATTTTACTCTTCAGAAACAATAGCCCGACAACAGTCTTGCCCTAAGGACATGAACACACTATTGGCGTGCCATAGAAAAATACGGTTGAATCCCAGGGCGCGCTGTAAATTCACCGCCAAGTTGTTTTCTCGATCGATTGAGACAGATTCTCAGTCATCTACCCGCCGTTTGGGCAGGCCATTCGTCGCCCATCTACCTCTCTGATATCCCAGAGACTTTAGACCACTCCAACGCGCGACTTATAAACC